>NZ_JBQWRH010000008.1:0-263669 GCF_052545115.1 Nocardia glycosmidis
GAACGCGATGGCGGGCTTCGTCATTCGGTCGGCGCGGTGACTACTTGCGCAGCGAGGCCGGAACCGCGAAGCGCTCGCCATAGGTCTCGGCGAGGTAGTCGGCGCGGGCAACGAAGGCCTCCCGGCCACCCGGATAATTGACGATGAACTGGTGCACACCACCGGTCCACGCCGGGAAGCCGATGCCGAAGATCGAGCCGATGTTGGCGTCGGCGGTGGAGGTCAGCACGCCCTCGTCGAAACACTTCTGGGTCTCGATCGCCTCCGCGAACAGCATGCGGTCGATCAGATCCTGCAGTGCGACGGTGAAGTCCGCCGTGGTCTTGAAGTGCTCGCGCAGACCCGGCCACAGACCGGTGCGCTTGCCGTTCTCGTCGTACTCGTAGAAACCCGCCTTTTCCAGCCGGCCCGGGCGGCCCTCGGACACCATGTAGTCGATGACGTCCCACGCCGGGTGCCGCTTGGCGCCCATGGTGGTGTCGCCGGCCGCGGCGGCCGCCTGGGTCTCCTTGGTGATCTTCTGCATAAGCTTCAAGTTCAGCTCGTCCGACAGCTGCAGCGGCGCGGCCGGGTAGCCCGCCTGCAGACCGGCCTGCTCGATGGTCGCGGGCTCGATGCCCTCGTCGAGCATGGCGATCGCCTCGTTGACGAAGGTGCCGATCACGCGCGAGGTGAAGAAGCCGCGGCTGTCGTTGACCACGATCGGGGTCTTCTTGATCGCGAGGGTGTAGTCGAACACCCTGGCCAGCGCCGCGTCCGAGGTCTTCTCCCCCTTGATGATCTCCACCAGCGGCATCTTGTCGACCGGCGAGAAGAAGTGGATGCCGATGAAGTCCTCCTGGCGCTGCACGCCGGTCGCGAGACCGGTGATCGGCAGGGTGGAGGTATTCGAGCCGAGCAATGCGTCGGGTGTGACGATGTCCTCGATCTCCTGGAAGACCTTGTGCTTCAGCTCGGTGTTCTCGAAAACGGCCTCGATGACGAAATCGACGCCGGCGAAATCGGCCGCGTCCGCGGTCGGCGTGATCCGCTCCAGCAGCGCCTTGGACTTCTCCTCGGTGGTCTTACCCCGAGACAGCGCCTTGGCCTCGATCTTCTCGGAGTAGCTCTTGCCCCGCTCGGCCGCTTCCAGCGAGACGTCCTTCAGCACGACCTGGTAGCCGGCCTTGGCGGAGACGTAGGCGATGCCGGCGCCCATCATGCCCGCGCCGAGCACGCCGACCTTCTTGATCTCCTGCTTCGGCACGTCCTTCGGACGCGAACCGCCGTTGTTGATCGTCTGCAGGTCGAAGAAGAACGCCTGGATCATGTTCTTCGCGACCGGTCCGGTGAGCAGATGCACGAAGTATCGGGACTCGATCAGCGACGCGTTGTCGATGTCGACCTGCGAGCCCTCGACAGCGGCCGACAGGATGGCGCGCGGCGCGGGCATATTCGCACCCTTGATCTGCTTGCGCAGGTTGGCCGGGAACGCGGGCAGGTTCGCCGCGAAAGCCGGCGAGGCCGGGGTGCCACCGGGAATCTTGAAGCCCTTCTTGTCCCACGGCTGCACGCACGCCTCGGGGTTGGCCTCGATCCACGCCTTGGCCGCCGGGATCAGTTCCTCGACGGACCCGACGAGCTCGTCGATCAGGCCGATCTCCTTGGCCTGGGCCGGCTTGTTGCGCTGCCCCTGGAGCAGTACCTGCAGCAGGGCGTTCTGCACGCCGAGCATGCGCACGGTACGGATGACGCCGCCGCCGGCCGGCAGCAGACCGAGGGTGACCTCCGGCAAACCGATCTGCGAACCCGGCACGTCCGCCGCGATGCGGTGGTGGGTGGCCAGCGCGATCTCCAGCCCGCCGCCCAGCGCGGCGCCGTTGATAGCCGCGACGACCGGCTTGCCCAGCTGCTCCAGGCGTCGCAGCGCGCCTTTGATCTCGCGGAGCTCCGCCATCACGGCCTGGGCGTCGTCCGGTCCGACGTTGATCAAGTTCTTCAGGTCGCCGCCGGCGAAGAAGGTCTTCTTCGCGGAGGTCAGGACCACGCCGGTGATGCTGTCCTTCTCCGCCTCCAGCCGATCGACCGTCGCGGTCATCGACTTCTTGTACAGCTCGTTCATCGTGTTGGCGCCCTGGTTCGGGTCGTCCATCGTCAGCACGACGATGCCGTCCGAATCCTGCTCCCAACCGATCATGTTGGTTTCGCTCACAGCTCTGTGTCTCCTCGTTGAATTGCGGCGTTCGCGGGCCCCACGTGGTGACGCGAACCGCCTGCTGCGGGCCGGACGCGTACGCCGCGCGAAATTCTCAGCTGTCGGTGGGGAATCAGACGCGCTCGATGATGGTGGCCACGCCCATGCCGCCGCCGATGCACAGGGTGATCAGCGCGTAGCGGCCGTTGCGGCGCTCCAACTCGTCGATCATGGTGCCGGTGATCATCGCACCGGTCGCCCCCAGGGGGTGGCCCATGGCGATCGCGCCACCGTTGACGTTCAGCTTCTCGTCCGGGATGTTCAGATCCTTCTGGAACTTCAGCACCACGGAGGCGAAGGCCTCGTTGATCTCGACCAGGTCGATGTCATCGAGGGTCAGCCCCGCTCGGTCCAGCACCCTCTTGGTGGCGGGGGTCGGACCGGTGAGCATGATGGTGGAGTCGGCGCCGCTGGTGGCGGTCGCGACGACGCGCGCACGCGGGGTCAGGCCGGACGCCTTACCCGCCTCCTCCGTCCCGAGCAGAACGAGCGCGGCGCCGTCGACGATCCCGGAGCTGTTGCCGCCGTGGTGCACGTGGTTGATCTTCTCGACGAAGTGGTATTTCTGCAGCGCCACCGCGTCGAAGCCACCCATTTCACCGATCACGGCGAACGACGGCTGCAGTTTGGCCAGGTCCTCCGCGGTGGTGCCGGGACGCATGTGCTCGTCGCGGTCCAGCACGACGAGGCCGTTCTGGTCCTTGACCGGGACGATCGACTTGGTGAAGTAGCCGCCGGAGGTGGCCTTGGCGGCCAAGTCCTGCGAGCGCACCGCGTAGGCGTCCACATCGTCGCGGGTGAACCCCTCGATGGTGGCGATCAGGTCGGCGGACACGCCCTGCGGGACGAAGTAGGTGTCGTAGCTGGTGGCGGGGTCCATCGCCCAGGCGCCGCCATCGGAGCCCATCGGCACGCGCGACATGGACTCGACGCCGCCGGCCAGGACCAGGTCGTCGAATCCGGAACGGACTTTCTGGGCGGCCAGGTTGACCGCTTCGAGGCCGGAGGCGCAGAAGCGGTTGATCTGCAAGCCGCCGACGGTGTCCGGAAGACCGGCCGCGGTGACCGTGCTGCGCGCGATGTCGGCGCCTTGGTCGCCGATCGGCGTGACCACGCCGAGGACCAGATCGGAAATCCGGTCCTCGTCGAGGTTCGGGAAGCGGCCGCGCAGCTCCTGGACCAGACCAACAGCCAAGTCGATCGGCTTGACCGAGTGCAGCGAGCCGTTCTTCTTGCCCCGGCCGCGTGGAGTGCGGATGGCCTCGTAGATGTAGGCCTCTGTGGTCATAGCCTCTGTGGCCATAGCGGAGTCTTCCTTCCTTAGGTGCGGGCGGCCGGACCCGAGTCCGTCCGAGCGCAGGTGTGCGGCGACACCGCGAGTGCGGCGTGGCTGCGGCTGCTCACCGACCGGCCCGGTGGCCGACCGTTCCTGACGCTGTACAAAACCTGGTGGAACATCGTCACCCCGATGCTCACGGTTACCCGTCTCATACTACCGTCGTGCGCGAACTCCGGTTAACTTAACGTCGTCGGAACGATGGTTGTCAACCATCCATTCGTGTGGCACCTAGCTCACTCTTCAGCAATTCCAGGGCTATCTCGTCCGGGTCGCGGCGCTCGCCAGGCGCCACCGGATCCGCCGCGGCGGCCATCATCTCCCGCTCCTCCTCCGGCGTCGAGGCCGGGACGATGGCGTCGTTCGCCCAGCCTCCGCTGGTCACGGCGTCGTTTCCGCTCGGCTCGGGGACGTAGGGCGAATAGTCCGCCGGGCCGGGATCGTCCGGTAGGTCCGGGTAGTCGGGCGGTGGGATGTCGTCCGCCGCGTGTGGGCGCGGGTTCGCGCCGGCCGCACGCGAGCGGCCCGCATCGGCCGGCTTTTCCGCGCCCGCGTTCCTGGACTGGCTCGGGCGGGAAAACCGTGGCGGCGCCGCGTCCGCCGCAGGTCCAGGTACGTTGCCGGATTCACGGCCGGCCGCCTGGTTGCCCGCCGCGCGCGAGCGGTTCGCCGCTGCGCCGGATCGAGCTGGGGCAGGTCGCGGCGGCGCGCCGCCCACCTCCCAGCGCACTTCATGGTCGCGCCCGAGCACCGCACGCACCGCCGACCGGACGGCCGCCAGCTTCTGCGGTTCGGACAGGCGCTGCGCCAGCGGCGCGTGCTGATGCGCGAATACGATGACGTCGCCCTCGACCCGCGCGACCGACGCACCGGCGAGCATCGCCTGCACCGCCGCGCCGAACTCCCGCACTTTGGCCCGAATCTCCGGCCAGGCGGCTTCCACCTCGCCGAGCAGGTCACCGCCCGCGGCGGTGGACGCCGTGACTGCCCGCGGTGCCGTGCTCGCGATGGACGCAGCCGATTCGGCACGGCCGGACGACCCAGCATCCCCGGCGGGCGCCGCGTCGGCGCCGGGCGATGTCATGTCACCGACGCGCACCTCATCACTCGGTGCGGCGGTGGTGGAACCGACCGCCCCGGAAGATGGAGCCGCCGCCGGCGTGCCCTCGCCGAGCGGAGCTGAGCGATCGGAATCGGCGTTTGCATCCCCAGCCGGCGCAACCTCCCCGGCCGCAGCCCCGCCGGTATCCGTCGGCCCGCCGGCAGCTCGCGAACCACCGGCTTCGGCGGTATCACTCGGGCCGGGCGCCGGGGCTTCACCGGAACCACCGCCACTGCCCTCGCGGCGAATCGCGGCCAGAGCCTCCGCGCCTCGCCGGCGCGGCGGTTCCGACGGCGCCGCACCCGACGGCGCGGGTGGGGTCGCAGCGGCGGACGGCGCCGATGACGCGGCGGGCGCGGCACCGACGGAGCCGCTCGCCACTGCCTGCTCCAGCCGTTCCAAGCGCTGCAGCGTGGCGGATTCCGCATCGGATACCGACGGCAGCAGCATCCGGGCGCAGACGACCTCGAGCAGAAGTCGCGGCGCCGTTGCGCCGCGCATCTCGCCGAGGCCCTCGTGCAGCAGTTCGGCGTACCGAGTCAAGGTGGCCGGGCCCAGTCGCGCGGCTTGATCGCGCATCCGGTCGAGCACGTCACCGGGGCCGGTCACCAGACCGCGGGCGGTGGCGTCGGGTACCGCACGCAACAGGATCAGATCGCGGAAACGGTCGAGCAGGTCGACGGCGAAGCGACGCGGGTCGTGGCCCGCCTCCATCACCCGGTCGACGGTGCCGAACAGTGCGGCTCCGTCGACGGTGGCCAGCGCCTCGACGGCGTCGTCGATCAGCGCCACGTCGGTGACGCCGAGCAGCGCGACAGCTCGGGAATACGTGACGCCCTCGGAACCCGCGCCCGCCAGCAGCTGGTCCAGCACACTGAGGCTGTCGCGCGGGGAACCGCCACCCGCGCGAATCACCAAGGGATACACCGCTTCGTCGACCGGCACCTGCTCCTGCTCGCAGATCCGGCCCAGCAGGCCGCGCATGGTGGCGGGCGGCAGCAGGCGAAACGGGTAATGGTGGGTGCGCGAGCGGATGGTCGGCAGCACCTTGTCCGGCTCTGTGGTCGCGAAGATGAAGATCAGATGAGCCGGCGGCTCCTCGACGATCTTCAGCAGCGCGTTGAACCCCGCGGTGGTCACCATGTGCGCCTCGTCGACGATGAACACCCGGTACCTGGACTCGGCGGGCGCGTAGAAGGCGCGATCACGCAGCTCACGAGTGTCGTCGACGCCGCCGTGGCTGGCGGCGTCGAGTTCGATCACGTCCAGATTGCCCGGTCCGCCGGGGCCGAGCGCCACACAGGACGGGCAGACACCGCACGGCGTCGACGTGGGGCCCTGTACGCAGTTCAGCGACCTGGCGAGAATGCGCGCCGAGGAGGTCTTGCCGCAGCCGCGCGGACCGGAGAACAGGTAGGCATGACTGATTCGCCCCGTGTCGAGCGCGGTACTCAACGGGTCGGTGACGTGCTCCTGACCCACCACCTCAGCGAACGTTGCCGGTCGGTATTTCCGGTACAGAGCCACGGCCAGAGGTTACCGGCGACCACCGACAAACAACATGCCCGCCCGGTGCGGCGGATTCCGAGGCTAATGTGACCCAGATCACAACATGCCGCGCGACTTCTTCGGCGGCAAACTTTGCCACCCAAGACGGCAATGATCCAGCAATCGGAACATGCCGCACGAGTTAAACCGGAATTCGGTCGCCGGATCACCCGTCATAGTCTGGAAAATTTAGACGCACACCCCGATTGACGCCGACTTTTCGGAGATAACGAAACCGTCACCGTGAGTGACACCATGCAATCCGCTGGCTAACGTGGCTGTCGGCAACTTCGGTAGCCAAACCTTCATCAGGTTGGTGACCCCGGCCGGTCCCTCATCCCGACCGGGGCACAACCAGCGTTCGACCAACGGGTGACCAGCGCCAATTCCCACACTTCACCGGAGGAACGTCCACCGTGCCGTCGTGTGACGACATCGCCACCGCCTGGCTGTCCGGCACCGATTTCGCCGGCGACCGCTCCGCGGTAGTCCTGTTGAGCCGCGCGATCAGCCCGCAGGACTTCGCGATCAAGCGTGACTCGCTGCCGGTGACCGCGGCGGCCGACCCGGCTACCTCCGCCGCGATCCTCGAACTCCTCGATCGCGGTCAGGTGCCGACCATGGCCGCGATTCGCACCCTGACCGCGCAGAACGAGATGCGCCGCGAGGCGGAACGCATCGAACGGCTCGGCCGCCGCGCGCAACGCAGCATCGACGATTTCGGCAGAGCGCTCGCCAAACTCGCCGACAGCCACTGGACCACCTACGGATACGGGCCGACCCGCCGCGACGTGCTGTGCAGCGAGCAGATCATGACGTTGATCCGCACCCGTGTCGGCGACATCGCACCGTCAGCGGTCAAACATCTGTGGCTGATCGAACGGGCGCAGCGCGCCGGCTGGATCGCCTCCAACGCCAACCCCCGATCGCTCTGTGCCGCGCGACGTTTCTACGCCGCCCAGTACGGCAATCGGGTATCGCTGCGCCCGGTGAACATCATCGGCACCGCCATCGCGACTTACCTCGCCGACTATCTGGACGAGCACGGCCGCCCGCCGCGCTGGTCGGTAGTGGCACAGGAATTGCGCGACGACCGCGGCCGCCGCATCTTCCACAACACGGCCGACGCACGCGTTCAACAGTTGTGGCTGACCACCGCTGAGTGGGTTGCCATACGCGACGATCTCCCCGTACCCGGACGCAGGGGCCTGCGAGCGATCCGTAAGTTCCGCGGCTGAGCTCTGGCTCGTCGACCGGCCTCGACACCGTTGGTCAGCGGCGTTACTCTGGCGCCGCTGACCAACCGAGGGGGCCTCGATGCTGACCCGGATAGCGCGACTCACGACCCGAGCCCCCCGCGTCGTGCTCGCGACGGCGTTCGCCCTCGCCGTGTTGTTCGGCGTCTTCGGCGCAACGGCAGCCACACATTTGAAGTCCGGCGGCTTCACCTCGCACGATGCCGAGTCCGCCCGAGTGACCGAACTCATCGCCGACAACTTCGGTGGCGCCGCGCCCAACTTCGTACTCCTGGTCAGCTCGGACGCCGGCGCCGACGATCCGGCCGCCACCGCGACGGGCATCGGACTGGGGGACGCGCTGAAGGCGCGCTCCGATGTGCACGGCGTCCAGTCCTATTGGACCGCACCGCCGCCCTTGGCGAGCGCGCTGCGCAGCACCGACGGCAGCAGCGCCCTGGTCGTCGCCTACGTCGATGGCGACGAAACCCAGGTTCAGCGGACCGCGGGCGAGTTGACCGAGCAGTTCACCCGCGACGGCGGCGGCATCACGGTCCGGCAGGGCGGCATCGCGGCGATCTATCACGACGTGACCGAGCAGACCACCCGCGATCTCGCCGTGGCCGAGAGCGTCGCGGTACCGCTGTCGATGATCGTGCTGATCCTGGTGTTCGGCAGCCTGGTCGCCGCCGCTGTTCCGCTGGTCATCGGCGTGTTCGCCATTCTTGCCACCCTGGCGATCCTGCGGCTGTTCACCCTGTTCACCGACGTCTCGATCTACGCGCTGAACATGACGACGGCGATGGGCCTGGCGCTGGCCATCGACGCCGGCCTGTTCATCGTCAGCCGCTTCCGGGAAGAACTCGGCAACGGCCTCGACCCGACCGCGGCCACCATCCGGTCCGTCCAGACCGCGGGACGCACCGTGCTGTTCTCCGCGCTGACCGTGGCGCTGTCGATGGCCGTGCTGAGCGTGTTCGACCTGTACTTCCTGAAATCCTTCGCGTACGCGGGCGTCGCGGTCGTCGGCACGGCGGCGGCCGCCTCCATCGTGGTCCTGCCCGCCGCGCTGGTATTACTCGGGCCCCGGGTGAATTCCCTCGATCTGCGGGTTCCGCTGCGACGCCTGTTACGACTCGGCGCGCCGGCGCCCGGCCCACCGGCACCGGAGGAGACCGGTTGGTATCGAATGGTCAGCTGGGTGATGCGGCACGCGGCGCCGGTCGCGATCGTGATCATCGCGGTACTGCTGGCGCTCGGCTCTCCGTTCCGCTCGGTCGAATTCGGTTATCCCGACGACCGGGTGCTGCCGACCAGCGCCGCCAGCCGCCAGGTCGGCGACGCGCTGCGCACCGAGTTCCCGCGGGCCGACCCGGTCACCCGTACCACGATCGTGCTGGACGGATACCACGGTGACACCGCGCCGATCGGCGCCTATGCCGCCCAGCTCTCTCGGGTCGAAGGCGTATCAGCGGTGCTGTCCAGCGCCGGAATCTACGCGACCGGGGCCCGCCTCGCTGCGCCGCCGCCAGGTCTGGCCAACGACACCGGGACATACCTGAGTGTCGCGACCGATCTCGACCCCTTCTCCCCCGCCGGTGACCGGCAACTGCAGCAGATCCGGGCGATCCCCGCACCGGGCGCCGCGCTCTACGGCGGCGCGGCGGCCGCCAACGCCGACTCGCTGCACGCACTGGCCGCCCGCCTGCCGCTGGCCGCCGCGCTGATCGCGCTGACCACCTTCATCGTGCTGTTCCTGTTCACCGGAAGCGTGGTGCTGCCGATCAAAGCGCTTGTGCTGAACACGCTTTCGCTGACCGCGGCGTTCGGCGCGATGGTGTGGATGTTCCAGGAAGGCCACCTGTCCCGACTGCTCGGCTTCACCCCGGTCGGCTATCTGGCGCCGACCATGCCGATCCTGATGTTCTGCCTGGCGTTCGGCCTGTCGATGGACTACGAGGTGTTCCTGCTGTCGCGAGTACGGGAGGAATGGCTGGCCACGCACGACAACACGCGCGCGGTCGCGGTCGGCGTGGCCCGCACCGGCCGGATCTTCACTGCGGCCGCCGTGCTGATGGCGATCGTGCTCGGCGCCCTGGTGACCGCCAAGGTGTCGTTCATGCAGTTGCTCGGGCTCGGCCTCACGCTGACCGTGCTCGCCGACGCCACCCTCATCCGCGGCCTGCTCGCGCCCGCGCTCATGCGGCTGCTCGGTAAGGCGAACTGGTGGGCGCCGCAACCGCTGGCGCGTCTGCACGCCAGGATCGGGCTGACCGAGGCCGAGGCCGTCACCGCGCCGCGCACGCTGGAAACCGCGGGACGGGCGTGATCGGTTCACGATCGCCGCGGCGCGGCGACTTGCGCGAGGAGATCCCGTACGCCGCCGCCGAATCACTCAGCCGGACCGGCCATGCCGACCCATCTGGATCCGGCGGCACTCACGCACGCCGGCCGGGCTGAGCGGGCTCGGGGTTACTACCCGGTCAGCTCACCGAGCTTGTGGACGCGGTGAACGTATTGCATTGGGCCGCACGGTTTTCGTCCAGCCCTTTCTCGAACCACTGACCGCCGTTCTCGGACGAACCGTGATCGCGCATATCCCCTGCCTGGTCGCCGCGGCCATAGGCATCCTTGCGTGCGATGCTGAGCTGCGGATTGGTCAGCGAGCTGCCCTTTTCCGAGGACGAGAGGTACATCCCGTCGAAGCAGTTGGCCTGCAACTCGACTCGGCGCGACAGTTCCAGCCCCTTGGCGCTGCGCGGCCCCGCATCGGCCCGCTCGCTGTTGGCTCGGCGCAGGATGCCCGACATCGCCTGCACGTGATGTCCGTACTCGTGGGCGAAGACCGACAGGTAGACCACCCAGTTGTCCTTGAAGTAGTCGGTCTGCAGTTGGCTGATCGGCATATAGATGGTCTTGTTCGCCGGGCAGTAGAACGCGGCGAAATTGCTCGTCGAGCCGGTGCACGGCGTGGTGATGCCGGACGTGGTCGCGCTGACGTTCAGCGCGGGCGGCTGGAACGGCAGATTCGCCTTGCGCAGCACTGGCTGCCACGCCGCCGCCAGGCACGACGCGGCGCTTTCGAAGAACTCGCGCGCGACATCCACCTGAGTTCCCCACCGGGAGTAGTCGCATCGCGCCGGAAGCAGTGTCGCGGCCGGGTCGGTGAGCAGCGGATTGCTGCCGGTCTCCGAGGGTCCGGTCGAGCCGTCCGGCTGGGGGGCGAAAGTAAAGGTGGGCTGCGGGCCGGACGCGTCGGCGGCGTCGCGTCCGACGGCGATCGCGTTGCGCACCAATCCCCCGGCGACCAGGAACACGACCACGATCAGCAGCGCAACCCAGCCGCCACCTCCGCGTTTGCGCGGGGGCGGATGGGGTGGACGCCCAGGCGGACCATAAGGCATCGGCGGCGGAACCTGGGGACGGTAACCCGGCGTACCGAAGGCCGGCGGCGGGCCATATCCAGGCGGCGGCCCGTACCCTGGCGGCGGGGCATATCCCGGCGGCGAGGCATATCCCGGCGGAGCACCGTAACCAGGCGGTGGGCCGTTACCCGGTCGCTGACCCAAAGGCGCACCGTAACCAGGCGACGGAACCGCGCGTCCGCCATGCGAAACCGGTCCGTGTCCGTACGGTGGTTGTGTCACGCCCCCGTCCCCCTCGTTTCAGTGATCGCCGACAGCCGCTGACGCAGAATAGCAATCCGATTCAGCACTGTTAACACAGCTGGCCCGACGCTGGTAGCAACATGCGCGGCGCGACCGTTTCTGCCCGAGCTCTGGCCGTCGCAGTAGCCGCGGCCCTCACCTCACACCGGAATACACCGGTCGGGGTCCGCCTTGACCCGCCGGCGCCCAGACTTCGCATACGGATCCGTTCCGAGTTCGGTTTCGGGAGGCTGTCTAAAGTAGGCAGCCATGCTGACTTTTCGGGGGGCCGCCGCAGGCGCGCTGCTACTCGCCTCAGCGGGAATTCTCGCGACGGCACCGGTCGCCCACACCGAGCCCGAACCGAGCGGTGTGACCATCACGGCCGATCTGAAGCTGAACCGCGAGGGCGTGCTCGAGGTGGTCGAGCAGGTGGCTGTGCCGCCGGCCGGCTCGTTCCGGATGTCACTTCCACTGCGCCTGAAGATCAGCGACGACGCTGAGCGCGTCTTCCAGGTCACCAACGTGGATACCGAGGGTGCCGGTACCGCGACGGTGGCGAACGACCAATTCACCATCGAGGCGAAGCCCGGCCAGTCCACCTTCCGGTACTCCGTGCGCAACACGGTCAGCGACGCGCCGGGTACCCAGGTGTTCCGTTGGCTCGGCGTACTCAACGCCGACATCGCCGCGATCAGCGCGACCCTGATCAGCCCCAGCTTCGAAATGGGCATCGTCGACTGCAAACTCGGCCCGCCCGGCAACTCCCGGCCGTGCGCCGACGTCCGAGTGGAAACGGACGGAGTCCTCTTCCTGGAGCAGACCGACCTGCACAAGGGCGACGCGATCGATCTGACCCTGCAACTGCCGCCCGGCACCGTACCGAGTAACGCCGACGTGCGCGGCAGCGGCGACGCGGGCCCCTTCGCTATCACAGCGCCGGTTCTCGTCGCGTTCGGCGTCCTGCTGCTCACCCTGGCCGGCCTGGTCGCGTTCGTGCTGCGCGCCCGTCGTCAGGACGCGGCGGCGGGCAACGGCTCGGAGACGATGGATCCGCTGCTGCGCGAGGGCGACCGCGTGCAGTTCACCTCACCTCTGGGCGTGCTGCCCGGCGAGGCGGGCCTGCTGCTGGACGGACATGTCGACCCCGTCGACATCGCGGCCACCGTCGTGGATCTCGCGGTACGCCGGTATATCCGGCTCGCGCCGCTCAACGACCGCGACTGGCGGATCACCCGGGTGAACGCCCCCGACGACCAGCTACGCGACTATGAGAAGGCGGTCTACCACGCGCTACTGCCCGGGAATACCGACGCGGTGACGCTCGCCGAGTTGCGCGCGCCGGGCCGCGTCGCCGCCGATCCGGTGCGCACCGCGCTACTGGCCGACGCCGTCGCTCGTGGCAACTTCCTCGATCGCCGCCGCCCAGGTCTCGCGGTGGGGCTGGGCGGTGCTCTGGTGATCGGGGGTATCGCCGCGACCGTGGCGCTCGCGCTCACCTCCGGGCACGCCCTGGTCGGCGTCGCCATCGCGATCGGTGGCGTCGCGACCTTGCTGCTGCCGAAGTACCTGCCGGTCCGGACGGCTCGCGGACTGGAGCTGACCCGGCAGATCCGCGCGCTGCAGCGTGGGCTGGAAGCGACACGGCGCGAACAGATCCCGCCGATCGATCAGGAGACCGTGTTCTCCCGCGCCCTGCCGTTCACGGTGATCGGCGGGCGCGCCGACAACTGGATCCGCGTCTTCCGGAACCTCGATCCGTCCGCCGACGCCCAACCCGGCGTCTACTGGTTCGCCGGCTTCGAGCGCGAGCGTGACCTCCAGCGCTTCGCGAGCCACTTCCCGTTCTTCATCACCGCGCTGGAAGGGCTGTTCGCGACGGCAGGCGATCCACATCGCTAGCGCTTTCGCACACGCGAAAAGCGGGCGACCAGCCGATGGCCGGTCGCCCTTCTCGTATCGCTCAGTCGCTCAACGCGGTTCGCCGGATGGCGGCGAGCGGATCGGCGTAGAGGACGCTCAGCGAGGTCACCACCGCGGCGAATTCCTGGACCTTCCCACCGAATCCACTGATCCGGATGTCGGTCGGCGGCAGCGTGGAGCCCTGATTGAAGGCACGCGCCACATGGGCGACCGCGGGCCGGTAGCCGGTGAAGGCCTGGCCGCCGAGGATCACCCGATCCGGATTGAGCATGTCGCGCACCATGGCCACGGTATGCCCGAGGATGGTGGCCCGCTCGGCCAGCAGTTCCCGCGCGGGCTCGGAACCGGCCTCCGCCGCGCGGTACAGGTCGGCGATGGTCGAGCCCGCGGTTCCGTTGTGCGCCGGGATGATACCGCGGCCAACCGCCCTGGAGTGCAGGGACCGGTCACCCACGGTCACCTCCAAGCAGCCGCGTCGTCCGCAGGGGCATTCGACGTCCGAGCCGGTGGGCAAGTGCGCGATCGAACCGGGGCCATTGCTCGGAGTGTGCACGCGCCCGTCCAAAGTCACCGCGACGCCGGCGGTTTCGCGCACGTAGAAGTACAGGCTGCTGCCGCGCTCGCCGCGGGCCTGGTCCTTCGGTTCACCGATGGGCAACAGCAACTCCGCCGCCGCCATCGCCTCGACGTGCGGCGCCACCGACACGGGCAGCTCCAGCACCTCGCTGAGCACCGAACCGACCTGTGCCCCCTGCCATTCCAGCTTCGGATGGTCCACGACGCCGGTCAGCGGGTCGACCCGGCCGCCGATCGCGACGCCGGCCCACAATGCCTTGCGCCGATGCCAGCGCTGCAGAAACGCTTTCGCGCTGCGGGCGACGGTAGTGGTGGCGAACTCCTGCCCGGTCTGCGGAGTGCCGATGGCCAGCCCGCCGAGAATACGACCACGCAGATCGGCGGCCACGATCTTGGTCACCGCGGCGCCGATGTGAATGCCGATGGTCAGGTAGGCGTCGTGATCGGTTTCGAACGGGACGCGGGGGCGACCGACCGCACCCGAGGCCGTCAGGTCCGGACGCTCGCGCAGCAGGCCGGCCGCGAGCAACGCGGAAACCTGGCGGTTGACCGTCGCGATGCTCAAACCCGTTGTGCGTGCGGCATTGTCGCGGGCCACGGGGCCGCCGGTCGCGGCACGCAAGACCGCGGCCGCAGGGTTGTCGCCGATGCGGAGTTCGGCCGCGACGACGGGACGCTGAACCCGGACACGACCATTGGCGCCCCTGGAGACGGATCGTTCAAGGGTGGGAAGAGACATTGTGCAGATCCTTGCTGAAGTCCCGTTCCGAACGGGACATGCCTACATGGGCGACGAGGCAGCAAATCAGCCGGAAAAGTGGCTCAGCTGCAGCAAGAGGGACGACACAGCTCACGCGTCAACGGCAGCCGAAGGCCCAGCGAAGCGGTCACGTAAGTGACTCGCAGCAGGTTCCATCGGCCGACAGACATGTCATCAACGCTAACATCGAAATCCGCGACACACCAACCATCGAGCCGTGGATGTGCGCACAGGCACATCGTTTCCCCAGGTCCGAGCACACGAAAATGACCCCGCCCAGCCCGATGGGCTGTAAGGCGGGGTCTTTCGCGCGCAGTATTACGTCGCCGGGATTACTTCGCCGGGGTGAACGGCTGGTTGATCGTCGAGAAGTACTGGATCGCGGCGAGGATCGCGACCGGAGCGGTCACGAACAGCTGACCGGCCAGGGTGCCCAGGAAGCCGACGGCGGCCGCACCGGCGATGCAACCGGCCAGCGGGCCAGCGCCGAACAGGCCGAGCAGCGGCCCGGTCAGGGCCAGGCCGGCCGCGCCACCCGCGAGGCAGCCGAGGGCGGCACCGCTCAGGCCACCGACGAGGGTACCGACCGTAGCGCCCGCGGAGATCGTGCTGGTCAGACGGTTCCAGGCGGCCAGCTCACGGTCGTACTCGGTCTTCCACGGCGCCTTGTCCTCGTACGGCAGGGCGACCGGCTTGTAGACCGCGTGCTCCGTGTCGAACTGCGGCGTCAGGACGGCCGTGTGGTCGGAGATGTCGGCGGCGATCGGGAACTCGAAGTCGTCGACGCGGAACTTCAGCTCGGCGCCGGCCACGGTGGTGCCGTTGGCGGCCTTGATCTTGAACACGCCATCCTCGTTGACCAGCGAGCCCGCGTCGGTCGTGATGATGGTCGACGTCGGGGTGGCGCCCGCGGTGTAATTGATCACGCCGCTGTCGGCTTCGGTGGCCGGCGCGGCGCCGGACGTACCCGCGGCCACTCCGGTCGCCACGGTCACCAGTGCCGCGAGCACGGCGAGCTTCCTCATCTTCATGTCCTGCAATCCCTCATCTCAGGTGGAGCCGTTCCAGCGAAGAGCATCAGGGACAAACTCCGGAAGAACGAGGGAAAAACGCAGCAGGATTTCAAATAGGCAACCCGCGAGTTACAGCCGCCACGCTATGTTGTTTTGGTCGCCGTTGTTTTGGCCGCCGCTTTCGCCTGCTTTTTGAATTCCCGCACTTGCGCGAGGGACTCGGCGTCGGTCACATCGGCAACCGAGCGGCGCGAGCCCTCCTCGCCGTACGCACCGGCCGCCGCGCGCCACCCCGCGGGCCGCACGCCACGTTGCTTGCCGAGCAAGGCCAGGAAGATCTTGGCTTTCTGCTCGCCGTAGCCGGGGAGGTCCCGCAGCCGGCGCAGCACTTCCTTGCCGTCCGGATCGCCTACGGTCCAGATGTTCTCGGCATTGCCGTCGTAGTGCTCGATGACGTAGCGGGCCAGCCCCTGCGCACGCCGAGCCATGGAACGTCCGTAGCGGTGGATGGCCGGTGGCGTCGCGGCGAGGTCCTCGAACTCCTGCGGGTCGGCCTCGGCGATGCGATGGATGTCGAACCCACCCATTCGGTCGGCGATCTTCTTCGGGCCGCGGAAGGCATGCTCCATGGGATACTGCTGGTCCAGCAGCATCCCCAGCAACGTGGCGAAGTGGTCCTCGGTCAGCAGCTTGTCCGCCTCGGTATCCTGCGCCAAGCACAGCCTGCGACTCATCGCTCTCCCGCCTCGCTACCCGCCGCCGGCGAGTCTTCACGTCGTACTGGCCAGGTGGCGTGGGATTGCGTTCAGGTCCTGCGTCCAGTGCGACTTCTGTCTTGGCGTGCCAGACGAGTCACCTAGGTACTCACGAAGGTAGGTACTCACGAAGGCAAGCGCGCTGCTCAACGACTATACACAGGCATAGTGACTCGCCTCACATGTCCTACGCGCGGGTAGCCGACCCGCCGCGTAGGCTCCAGACCATGCCTCAGACGACGGCGACACCGACGGCAACGGCCAGGGATGGACACGGACCCATGAACACCTACGGGTCGCGGCCGGATCGCTTCGACCGAGCCGGTCAAGACCAACTCGTCGACGTGCGCGACCTCCAGGCGGCCCTACCAGGTATCCGCCGGTTGCGCGGCTGGGCGCATGAGGCGCTCGCGCTGCGCCCCGGCGAACACGCTGTGCACATCGGCTCCGGCACCGGCTCGCAGGTCATCGCCTTCGCCGAAGCGGTGGGCCCGAATGGCAGCGCCGTCGGCGTCGAGCCCGACCCGCAGCTGGTCGCCGCCGCCGAACGCCGGGCCGCCGAGGCGCGCTCCACGGCGAAGTTCCATTCCGGCGACGCGTATGGCTTGCCGTTCGGCCCGGACAGCTTCGACGCCGTGCTGTGCGAGCGCGTCTTCCAGCACCTGACCGCCCCCGCCCGCGCTGCCAACGAGATCGCACGGGTGCTTCGGCCAGGTGGACGCGTCGTGGTGATGGACAGCGACTGGGGCACGGCGATCATGCACCCCGGCGATCGGCGGGTCGTGCGGGAGGTGATCGACACACTCGTGTCGGCGACCACCAACCCGCTGTCCGGCCGCCGCATCCCCGGCCTGCTCGACAAGGCCGGCCTGGTGGTCGACGACATCGGCTCGCAGGCATTGGTGCAGGACCGCAGCGTCGGCGCCGGTTCGCTGGTCACCAGGATCTCGGCGATGGCGGTTGCCCGGGGCGCGATCACCGAGGCGGAGCGCGCCCAACTGCTCACCGACCTCGCGGCGGGCGCCGCCGACGGCGACATCCACCTCTCGGTCACCATGTTCGCCGTCCTCGCACATAAACCGCGCTGAATCGGTCCGATGACCGTCGACGTGCTGACCGAAATCGAGATCGACCGCTCCCGTGAGCTGGTCGCGGCCTTCGCGGGCGACCCGACGCATGCTCCCACCTGGTATTCGCGGATCCGCAGCGTCATCTGGCAGACGGAGCCGACGCTGCGGGTCGGCGCACGCATGTCATTCGTCGCTCACTTCCTCGGCAGGCAGCTGTCCTACACCTACGAGACTACGCACCCGGCGAGCGGCTGGTGATGCACACCGCGGAAGGCCCGTTCCCGATGGAAACGACCTACACCTGGGCGGACACTCCAGCGGGCGGCACCCGCATGACGCTGCGCAACCGGGGCGAGCCGAGCGGATTCGAGAAACTCGCCGCGCCCCTGATCGAGGCGGCGATCCGCCGGGCGAACCGCGCCGACCTCGCACGACTCAAAACGCTGCTGGAGACCAACTAGGCGGCTGCCTCGCCTCCTCGCGTGCTCCGTCCGACAGCACCCGTTCAGGCGAGCGCCCGGCACGAGGCCGTGCCGGGCGGCGTCGGGTGCGATTGCTCGTTCGGTGCGGCTACTTCCCGAGGAGTTTCTCGGTGGCCGCGAGCAGCACGCAGGTGGCCAGGCCGTCCATCGCCTGCTCCAGCTCGGGCAGCTGCGGGAAGCTGGGTGCGATGCGAATGTTCTTGTCTTCCGGGTCTTTCCGGTACGGGAAGGCGGAGCCCGCCGCGGTCAGCGCGATGCCCGCGTCCTTGGCGAGTGCGATCACCCGCGCCGCCGTGCCCTCCAGCACGTCCAGGCTGATGAAGTAGCCGCCCCTGGGCTCGGTCCAGGATGCCACCTTGGACGCGCCGAGACGGTCCTCCAGGATTCTCAGCACCAGCGCGAACTTCGGCTCCAGAATCGCGCGATGCTTCTGCATGTGCGCGCGCACGCCGTCGGCGTCCTGGAAGAACCGCAGGTGACGCAGCTGGTTGATCTTGTCCGGGCCGATGCTCTTCTTCGACACATGGCTCAGGTACCACTCCAGATCGGCCGTCGAACCACCGATGAAACTCACGCCCGCGCCGGCGAAAGTGATCTTCGAGGTGGAGGCGAACACCAACGGACGGTTCGGGTTTCCAGCCGCGGCGGCCATACCGAGCACATCGAGCACCGGGGCCGCGGTGTCGGTGAGCGGGTGCACCGCGTAGGCGTTGTCCCAGAACAGCCGGAAGTCCGGCGCCGCGGCCGGCATCGAGACCAGTTCGCGGACGACCTCTTCGGAGAACGTGACTCCGGTCGGGTTGGAGTAGTTCGGCACCGCCCACAGACCTTTGATCTGCGGGTCGGTCGCCAGCAGTTCGGCGATGGCATGGGTGTCGGGGCCGTCGTGTCGCACCGGGATGGAGATCATCTCGAAGCCGAGTGCCTCGGTGATGGTGAAGTGCCGGTCGTAGCCGGGGGCGGGACACAGGAATTTCAGCGTGTCCTCGGCGGCCCAGGGACGCTCGGAGTCGTTGGTGCCGTACAGCATCGCGTAGGTGATCACGTCGTGCATCAGCTCGAGGCTGGCGTTGTTGCCGGCGAGCAGGTTCGCCACCGGGATGTTGAGCAGCTCACCGAAGATCGCCCGCAGTTCCGGAAGGCCGTGCAAGCCACCGTAATTGCGGCAATCGGTGCCGGCGCTGTCGCGGAAATCCGCCGCACCGGGCAGTTCGAGCAGCGGAGTGGACAGGTCGAGCTGTTCCGGCGAAGGTTTCCCCCGGGTCAGGTCCAGCGTGAGCTTCTCGGTCTGGAGCGTCGCGTAGTTCGCGGTCTGGGTGTCGTGCTCGAGCACGAGTTCCGCATGGCTCATCAAACCGATCTGCGTTTGCCGGGGCATCCTGGGCAGCCTTTCAAGCAGCGAATGGACGATGGGTGGGCCGGACCGATGTGCGGCGGCGGCCGAACATGTGTCGGTGCGGACGCATGTGCATCCGCGGACCGGTGTTCACGTTACCCGTGCGCTGCCCGGAATTGGAGGCGTTATCCGACGACGATATGGCCGTCAGCGCGAGCCCGTTGAAAGGGGACCCCGCGCACCCGCCAGAGCCCGTTGACCCTTGCTGCCTTCCGGCCCTGGGGGGGTTCACAGGATGCGCGCCGCGCGGGATCCGTTGGCCAGTGTAGCGGCTTCCGCACCCCAGCCCCATCCCCGGGTCTGCCGCCCCACCCCACCAGGCGATTCACCCGATCCCCCGCCCCTATTTGGCGACCGGCCGGGGGCTACCGGTATGCTGCTCCACGGAGGATTCGCCTAGTGGCCTATGGCGCTCGCCTGGAACGCGGGTTGGGTTAACACCCTCAGGGGTTCAAATCCCCTATCCTCCGCCAGAAAGCCCGCTGGTCGGGGGCGGTTTTGCACCGCCCCCGCCAACGGTCGGCGCCCGTGCCGCCTACCTCGCTCATGCTGCCTGTTTCGCTCATTCGGAGCGGCTAGCCGGCCGAGGACCCTCGCCTGAAGTCGGTGACATGGTTGACTCGCATAGCGCCGTGCGCGCTGCCATAGCCGGCGAGCTGCGGCTGCTGGATCCCGCGGTCAGGTCGTCAGCCGAACATCTCGCCGAATTGCTCGACCCGGAGTTCAGCGAAATCGGCGCTTCCGGCCGCTGGTGGAGTCGATCCGCCATCATCGCTGCTCTCGCCGCGGATTCTCGCCCATCGGATGAGCCGATCAGAGTCAGCGAGATGCGCGGTGCGCTGCTTGCCCCTGACACAGTCCATCTCACCTATGTTTCCGACTCACCTATGTCCGACGATGCTGTGCGGCGTGTGCGCCGCAGTTCCGTGTGGCGGCGGTCGGAGCGGGGCTGGCGACTCTATTTCCACCAAGGAACTCCGAGTTCGCACTGAGTATGGCCGGGGCCCGACGCGCACCGTGTCGGCTTCGGATTCCGGTTCCCGCTGATGGTCGCTGCACGAGACCAACCACTGCGGCCGCGGGCAGAGCCGATCGCGACTGTGCGGCTTCCGATTACGATGCGATGATCTCCCCGTGACTCAGTGGCTTCCACTCCTCGGTTCCCTCATCGTCGCCGTTGCGGCATTGGTCGGCGTGCTGGTCAACAACCGCACGAATCGTGCGGCGGTGTCCGCCGCAGACGAGCGGAACCGGGTGGCGCTGGATGCCGCACAGCGCAATATGGAGCTGACGAACGCGGCGGCGGACCGTCGGGACCAGGACAAGTGGCGGCGGGAATCGGTGCTTTCCGCGGTCTCGTCCGTGCTGGCGATCTCCAGCGAGGTCCGTCAGCGGCTGATGCAGTGCGACCGCTGGGACGGCGCGGAACTGGACCGAATTGCTGCGGAACTCAGCCAGACCATCGGCGAGTCCGTGGGATTCGTCAGCAACCTGCGCGTCGTGGCGCACCGCAAGCTCCCCAATCGCTGTGCGGATCTGATGCGCACGCTCACCGCCGCGCTGAACATCACCTTGCAGCGGCGCGGAATCGAACTCGATGGCGAAGCGACCAGCGAGGAGATCTCGGAAATCCAGGCGCTGTGGTCGCGGGCGATCGAGAACACCGTCGAGGAAGAACGCTCCGTGATCAGCGCGACGCGGATCGACCTGGACATCAAGGTCTCCAGCGAACTCGCGCATGCCGAACCCGTACCGGCCCTCGCCCGAGCCTGATCGGCCGTAATCGCGAACAAAGCTCGTCGCGGGGTCCATCGATTTTCCCGCCAAGCCCTGCTACCGTCTGTAGTAGGAATAGACACGACTCTCACCCAGGGCGGGGTGTCGGCTATGGCTACAGATCTTGCTCGCACAGTCGCTGCGCAAGCTCATGGGGCGGACGAGCGGTATCGGGCGGCCGCGTTTCTGAAGCGGTCGATCAACAAGGTCTTCCCGACGCATTGGTCGTTCCTGCTCGGTGAGATCGCGCTCTACAGCTTCATCATCCTGCTGCTGTCGGGTGTGTATCTGACATTGTTCTTCGACCCTTCGATGACGGAGGTCGTCTACAACGGGTCCTACCAGCCACTGCGCGGTGTGACGATGTCACGGGCGTACGAGACGGCGTTGAACATCTCGTTCGAGGTGCGCGGTGGTCTGTTCGTGCGGCAGGTGCATCACTGGGCGGCGTTGCTGTTCGCGGCGTCGATCATCGTGCATCTGTTCCGGATCTTCTTCACCGGCGCCTTCCGCAAACCACGGGAGGCGAACTGGGTGATGGGTTCGCTGCTGCTGATCCTGGCGATGTTCGAGGGGTTCTTCGGCTACTCGCTGCCGGATGACCTGCTCTCGGGCACCGGTCTGCGGGCCGCGTTCGGCGGAATCACGATGGGTATCCCGATCATCGGCACGTGGCTGCACTGGCTGATCTTCGGTGGCGATTTCCCGGGTGAGATCATCATCCCGCGCCTGTATATCGCGCATGTACTGCTGCTGCCGGGCATCATCCTGGCGTTGATCGCCGCGCACATCGCGCTGGTGTGGTACCAGAAGCACACCCAGTACCCCGGCCCGGCCCGCACCGAGAACAACGTGGTCGGCGCGCGGATCGTACCGGTGTTCGCGGCGGATCAGGGCGCGTTCTTCGCCTTCACCCTCGGCGTCGTCGCGATCATTTCCGGCCTGTTCCAGATCAACCCGATCTGGAATCTGGGGCCCTACAACCCCTCGCAAGTGTCAGCCGGCTCGCAGCCGGACTTCTACATGATGTGGACCGATGGGTTCCTTCGCCTGTTGCCGCCATGGGAGATCTATCCGTTCGGCCGCTACACCGTCCCGGCGCCCGTCTGGGTCGCGGTAGTGATGACCGTGGTGTTTGCCATGCTCATCGCCTACCCGTGGATCGAGAAGCGCCTCACCCGAGACACGGCCGCGCACCACAACCTGCTGCAGCGGCCGCGCGATGTGCCGGTCCGCACCGCGATCGGCGCGATGGCGATCGCGTTCTACGTGGTGCTCACCCTGTCGTGCAACAACGACATCATCGCCTACAAGTTCGACATTTCGCTGAACGCGACAACTTGGGCCGGCCGCATCGGGATTCTGCTCGCACCCCCGTTGGCCTACTTCCTCGCTTACCGCATCTGCCTCGGTCTGCAGCGCAGCGACCGCGCGGTGCTCGAGCACGGCGTGGAAACCGGTGTGATCAAACGCTTGCCACACGGCGAGTACATCGAGATCCATCAGCCGCTGGGGCCGGTGGACGAGCACGGTCACCCGATTCCGCTGGAGTACCAGGGCGCCCCGGTCCCGAAGAAGATGAGCAAGCTCGGCGCAGCGGGCAGACCGGGCACCGGCAGCTTCTTCCGTGCGGACCCGCACCGAGAAAGCGAGCAGCACTTCGAGACCGAACACCAGGAGGAACGCAAACAGCTCGCCGTGCTGCGCCGAGCTCAGCGGCGGGCGAACGACAGCGGAAACGGTTCCGCCCACTGATGTTCGACGGCACCAAATGTCATCCAGCACCCGTCTGTCATCCGACACCCCGCAGGTCATCCGACAAACCACCGAAACACCGCGAAGGCCCCGAGTCCACGCGACCCGGGGCCCGCTTTGCCTGTTAAGGCGGTTTCCGTGCGGTGTTATCCGCGCCGGAACTCCCCCGCCGAGACGCCTGCTAGGAACGCATCCCACACGCCCGGCACGAAGGCCAAGACCGGGCCACGTCCGTTGTCCTTGGTGTCACGAACCGCGATGTTGCCATCCGTAAGGAAAGCGACTTCTACGCAGTTCCCATCCGGACCACTGTATGTGCTCTTGCGCCACACAGCGCCCGCCCAATCAACTTCCACGGCACTAGCTCCTTTGCTGCGTCGAGAGCGAGATAGATTTCTCCTGACATCGTTTCAGCTAGCATCGGCACTCGGCTGAAAGCCGAATCCCGCAGTGCGCCCTTTGGCGGCACACACTTTCCCGGTGCGTCGATATTGCACATCGACTTCGAGAGGAAATTAACCTCGCGCGGGGCCTGTCCCCGCGCGGTAACCCTAGCAGGTTCATCGAAAGTTTGCCCATCTCTTGCCTATTCAATCATCGGAGCTACACATGCTTGCTCAGTAATATGGTTGCGGAAAAATTGCCAGAGAGTGGCATCAATTCTTCGCACTGGCGTACCAAAATCTTTTTGACGGATGTGATTGCCCTGTTATCGGTCGATATTCGCCGACCATCACGGCCCGCATCGACCTCGTCGCCGGGGGCCGTGCATCATGGAACCCATGGTCGAACGCGATCGCGACGACGCAGGTCGCGCACGTAACGCCCGCCCGCGCGACCGCCTCGGGCGTCCACTGCCGCCGGGCAGTACCGGAGTTGCCCGAATTCCGGATGATCTCGATCTGTCACCCCAGCAAACGTTGACCTTCGCTCAGCAACTGCTGGACGAGGGTCTGGCTTTCAATGCGCATGAGGTTTTAGAGGCCGCATGGAAGAACGGGCCGTTCGCCGAGCGGATGCTGTGGCAGGCACTCGCACAGTTCGCTGTCGGTCTCACCCACATACAGCGCGGCAATCCCAAAGGGGCGCGTACACTCCTCGCCCGCGCCGTGTCCCGGCTGAACGCCTATCATCCGGAGAAAGACGAGGTGCCCTACGACATTGATCGAACCGGGCTGGTGATCCACGCCGAAGCTCTCCTCGCCGCGCTGGCGGCCGGCGAAGCGCCGTCGGAAGCCGAGCTGAGGCCGCAGCTGCGCGGCTGATCGTCGCACTCCTACCATGGCAGAAGTGCGCATCTGCTCCTTCACCAGTCGAGCCCGTGGCTGAGCCGGGTGCGGGCCGGTACGCGCCGAGTCCGTCTGGGGACCTGCACCTGGGCAATCTCCGCACCGCGCTACTGGCCTGGGCGTTCGCCCGCTCGAGCGGTCGGCGTTTCGTGCTGCGGATCGATGATCTGGATCGGGTGCGGCCCGGCGCCGAGCAGCGGCAGCTCGATGATCTCGCCGCGGTCGGCGTGGACTGGGACGGCCCCGTGGTACGTCAGTCCGAACGGCGACCGCTCTACGAAGCCGCCATCGAACGTCTCACCGCTGCCGGCCTCACCTACGAATGCTTCTGCACCCGAAGGGAAGTTCAGAAGGCAGCGACAGCGCCGCACGGGCCGATGGGCGCCTACCCCGGCACCTGCCGCGAACTGACCGAGCCGGAGCGCATCCGGTTGCGCGCCGAGGGCCGCCCTGCCGCGCTGCGGTTGCGCGCGACGGTCACCGAATTCGAGGTGCATGACGCCCTGCACGGCTGCTATCGCGGCCCGGTCGACGACGTGGTGCTGCGCCGCGGCGACGGCGTTGCGGCCTACAACCTCGCGGTCGTCGTGGACGACGCCGCGCAGGATGTCGACCAAGTGGTACGCGGAGACGACCTGCTGCCGTCGACACCGCGGCAGGCCTACCTCGCGACACTGCTCGGCCTTCCGGTGCCGCACTACGCCCATGTGCCGCTGGTGCTCAATCCGGCGGGACGGCGGCTGGCGAAACGGGATGGCGCGGTTACACTTACCGACTGGCGGGCGCTCGGCAACACACCCGGGGAAGTCGTTTCGGCACTCGCCGCTTCACTCGGCTACATCGCGACATCGTCATCCGAGCTACTCGCCCGATTCGATCCCCGGCGGCTGCCCCGTGAACCGTGGATACTCGACGTGAATGGGTTGTTGCAACACAGCCGATGTCCGTAACGTACGCATCGTCCAACTACTGATCAATCGACGAGGACAAACAACTATGACAAGCGGTGGGTACGACCCCAACCAGTATCCGCAGGGCGGGCAGCCGTATGGGCAGCCGTATCCGCAAGGCGGCGACCAGTACGGGCAGCAGCCGCAATACGGCCAGCAGCCCCAATACGGACAGCAGCCTCCGCAGTACGGGCAGCAGCCCCAGTACGGGCAGCAGCCGCAGTACGGGCAGCAGCCTCCGCAATACGGGCAGCAGCCTCCGCAATACGGGCAGCAGCCCCAGTACGGGCAGCAGCCGCAGCAAGGGCAGGACCCCTACGGTCAGTACCCACAGCAGCCCGGGTTCGACAACTATGGCGGACAGGCGGGCGACCTCGGCACCCGTATCGGGGCGCGCGTCATCGACGCGATCATCCTGGCGATCCCCTATTTCATCCTGTACGCCCTGGTCAGCCGCTCCACCGTCCTCACCATCGGGCTCGGTGTGGTCTGGACCCTGGTGCAGCTCGGCTACTTCGTCGGCCTGGAGACCTCGCAGGGCACCACGCTCGGCAAGAAGATCCTGGGACTGAAGGTGCTCGCCCCCGGCGGCGCCGCCAAGATCGACCCGGCCACCTCGCTGAAGCGCAACATCTTCGTCGCCGCGAACATCATTCCGTGCGTCGGCTCCCTGGTCTCGCTCGGCCTGGCGATCTACATCATGGTCACCATCTCCCAGGACCCGAACAAGCAGGGCTGGCACGACAAGTTCGCCGGCGGCACCCAGGTCGTCAAGGCCTGAGCTGCGCCAGCCGCACGAACACGCAGGGGCGCACCCGAATCGGGTGCGCCCCTGTTGCTTCGTACAGCCGTTGCGCTACGAGCTCGTAGTGCCGGCGATGATCACGACGACGAACCACAGTATGCCGAGCACGAACGCGCCGACACCGATCCAGATGCCCGCGAGCGCCATTCCACGCCCCTCCTGGCCGGACTGCTTGACCTGGTTCAGTGCTACCACCCCGAGGATGATGCCGACGATCGAGCCGAGCCCACAGGTGACGAACCCGACCAGGGACGAGATCAGCGCGCCGATCGCCATGCCGTTGGTGCCCTGCACCGGGGCGCCGTACGGCTGGTAGGGGCTCTGGTAGCCGTAGCTCGGCTGCGGATACGGCTGCGCCGGCTGCTGATACGAGGGGTACTGCGGTTGCGGAGGCGGCGTCATCGGCTGCGACGGTGGCTGCACCGGGTACTGCGGCGCCGACGGATAACCCGACGGCTGCTCGGCGCTCGGGTACTGCGGCACCGAACTCTGCGCACCGGACACCGGCGACACGCCTTGGCCGCCGTACTGCTTCCACCACTCGTCGGAATCGCCGGGATTCGTCATTGCTACAGCGTATTCCACAACCTGGTTGGATGATGCGGGTGAGTGAGTCGAAAACCACCGAAGAACACGGCGGGCCTGGACGCCCCGCGGACCATGCGGCATTTGCCCAGGTAGCGCGGGGGTACTACGCACCGATCGTGGCCCTGTTCACTGCGACCCTGATCATTTCCAATATCTGTGCCACCAAGGGGGTGGAGTTCCTCGGCGATCACTCGGTGTCGCTGGGACCCCTGCAAATCCTGCCCATCGCCACCGACGCAGCCTTCTTTCTGTTCCCGCTGGCCTACATCCTCGGCGATGTGCTCAGTGAGGTGTACGGCTTCCGCGCCACCCGGCGTGCGATCTACTACGGCTTCGCGGCCCTGCTGCTGACGGTCGTATGCTTCGCCATCGCGATCCAGCTGCCCGCCGCGAGCTTCTACGAGAACCAGGACGCATTCCGCACCGTCGTCGGGACGACGCCCCGGCTCGTCCTCGCGGGCCTGGCCGGATACTTCGTCGGACAGCTGCTGAACTCCGCCACGCTGGTGCTGATCAAGGAACGGACCAAGGAGAAACACCTGTGGGCCAGGCTGATCGGATCGACCGTGGTCGGCGAGTTCGGGGACACGCTGATCTTCTGCTCGATCGCCGCGGGCGCCATCGGTATCGACAGCTGGCAGCAGTTCGTGAACTACGTGATCGTCGGCTTCCTCTGGAAGACCCTCGCCGAAGTTCTTGTGCTTCCGATCACCTACCGCGTGATCGCCATCCTGAAGCAGCGCGAACCCACCTACGCCCCAACGGAAGTAGCCCCGCTGCAAGCCTGAGCTGTATTTTCGGCCGCGCGGGCGCGGCGGGCTCGCGGCCCCCTTGTGGCTCGCGTGCGAGCGACCGCCGCTGGCGACTTCGTCGCGGACGCGGCGGCCGCTCGCACGCGAGCCGGGCCGCGAACGGGGGAATGCTCGGTCTCGCTGCGCTCGAAAACGGAGGCCGGGCCGATGTGGTTGTGACACGTTGTCACCGCGGGATCTGGGTTCTCAGCACAGACAGCGGTTGCGGACAGGCGACCACCGGTGGCGACCTGAATGCAGGCTTGCCCGGCTCTGTTCGCGGAAGTTGCAGATCAATCACCGTTTCCGTGCCAGCGGCCCAATATTTCCGCCTTGTGCTCGTCGAAGTAGCCGCCCTCGATGCTCTGCCGGATGCGATCCACCAGGCGCACCGTGAATCGCTCGTTGTGGATGGTGCACAGCATGGCCGCGAGCATTTCCTTGGCCTTGAACAGGTGGTGGATGTAGGCGCGGGTGTAGTTGGCGCAGGTGTAGCAGTCGCAGGTCTCATCGATCGGAGTGAAGTCGCGACGGAAGCGGCTGGTATTGATGTTGAACCGGCCGGTGTCGACGTAGATCGCCGCGTTGCGAGCCACCCGGGACGGATTCACGCAGTCGAAGGTGTCCGCACCGTTCTCGATCGCGGTGAAGACGTCCTCCGGCTCGCTGATGCCCAGCATGTGCCGCGGTTTGTCCTCGGGCAGCTCGTCACAACACCAGCCGACGATGGCGCCCAGGTTGCGCTTCTCCAGCGCACCGCCGATACCGTAGCCGTCGAAACCCGTTCCTGCGCTTCCTCGAATCGATTCGAGTCCACGACAGGCTTTGCGGCGCAAGTCCTCGTATTGCGCGCCCTGGACGACAGCGAATAGTGCCTGGTATGGGCGGTGCGGTCGGGCCGAAGTCAGCCGCTCGTGTTCGTCGATGCAGCGCTGTGCCCACTCGTGCGTGCGCTGCACGGACCGCTCCTGGTAGGCGCGGGTGTTGAGCAGCGTGGTGAGCTCGTCGAAGGCGAACATGATGTCGGCGCCCAACTGGTGCTGGATGCCCATCGATACCTCGGGGGTGAACCGGTGCGCCGAGCCGTCCAGGTGCGAGCGGAACGTGACGCCGTCGTCGTCCACGGTGGCCAGCCGCTCCTTGCCCGCCGCGATCACGTCGTCACTGCGGACGTCGACCGCGTCCATCGCGAGCACCTTCTTGAATCCGACACCCAGCGACATCACCTGGAACCCGCCGCTGTCGGTGAAGGTCGGCCCCGGCCAGTTCATGAAGGAGCCGAGCCCGCCCGCTTCGTCCACGATGTCGGCGCCCGGCTGCAGGTAGAGGTGGTAAGCATTGGCCAGCACTGCCTGGGCGCCGAGGTCGCGCATGGTTTCCGGCAGTACCGCCTTGACCGTCGCCTTGGTGCCCACCGGAATGAACGCGGGCGTGGCGATCGGCCCGTGCGGCGTACCGATCACACCGGACCGGCCGTGCCGCCCAGCCAGACGAGTACCGACGGTGAAGGAGAAGGATTCGGGACCGGCCACCCCGCTATCCTCGCAGCTGCCCCTGCCCCGACCCCACCAGGCCACCGGACAGCCGCCACGACACCCTCGAATTACACAGCGGCGAACTGGGCGTTGTAGAGCCGGTAGTACGCCCCGCGCTCGCCGAGCAAACGCTCGTGCGTGCCGTGCTCCACGATCCGGCCCGATTCCATGACGACGATCAAGTCGGCGTCGCGAATGGTGGACAGTCGATGGGCGATGACGAAGCTGGTGCGGTCCCGGCGCAACGCCGCGGTGGCGTGTTGCACCAGCAGTTCGGTGCGGGTGTCCACGGAACTGGTGGCTTCGTCCAGGATCAGGATCGATGGTTTGGCCAGGAACGCGCGGGCGATGGTGATCAGTTGCTTCTCGCCCGCGCTGACGCCGGATCCCTCTTCGTCGATGATCGTGTCGTAGCCGTCGGGTAGCGCGTGTACGAAACGGTCCACGTAGGCCGCGCGCGCGGCGGCGAGGATTTCTTGCTCGCCGGCGTTGGGGTTGCCATAGGCGATGTTCTCCCGGATGGTGCCGCGGAACAGCCAGGTGTCCTGCAACACCATGCCGATGCGCGAGCGCAGGTGGTCCCGGGTGAGCTGGGTGATATCCACGCCGTCGACGGTGATCGCGCCCGCGTCCAGTTCGTAGAACCGCATGAGCAGGTTCACCAACGTGGTCTTGCCCGCACCGGTCGGGCCGACAATCGCCACCACATGTCCGGGCTCGGCCACCAGCGAAAGCCGCTCGATCACCGGCTTGTCCGGTTCGTAGCGGAACGAGACGGCCTCGAACTCCACCCGGCCACGATCGACCGGACGGACGTTGTCCATCACCGGGTCCGGGGTTTGCTCCTCGGCGTCGAGGATCTCGAAGATCCGCTCGGCCGAGGCGACGCCGGATTGCAACAGATTGGCCATCGCGCCGAGCTGGGTCAACGGCTGGCTGAACTGCCTGGAGTACTGGATGAATGCCTGCACTTCGCCGAGCGAGAGGGTGCCCGTCGCCACCTTGAGCCCGCCGACCAGCGCGACCAGCACGAAATTCACGTTCCCGAGGAACATGATCGCGGGCATGATCAAACCCGAGATGAACTGCGCTCTGAAGCTGGCCTGGTAGAGGTCCTGGTTGCGCTTGTCGAACTCCGCGCCGACCTCGCGGTTGCGACCGAACGCGGTGACCACCTCGTGCCCGGTGTAGGCCTCCTCGACCTGAGCGTTCACCAAGCCGGTGTATTTCCACTGGTTGACGAAGTGCGGCTTGGAGCGTTTCGCGATCTGTGCGGTGACCACGATGGCGGCGGGCACGGTGAGCAGTGCGATCACCGCGAGCACCCACGAGATCCACACCATCATGATCAGGATGCCGAGCACCGAGAACACCGCGTTCAGCAGCTGGCTCATGGTCTGCTGCAAGCTCTGCGACACGTTGTCCACGTCGTTGGTCACCCGGCTGAGCACGTCACCGCGCGGCGCGGAATCGAAGTAGCGCAACGGAAGTCGATGGATTTTGTCCTCGACGTCGCTGCGCAGCCGCTTCACCGTGCGGTTGATCACGATATTGAGCAGATATCCCTGCAACCAGCTGAAGACTGCCGCGCCGAGGTAGAGCACGAGCACCAGCGCGAGCACCCGGCCGACCGCACCGAAGTCCACACCCACCCCCGGCACCACGTTCATGGCGCTGAGCATGTCGGCGAAAGTGTTGTCGCCCTTGGCTCGCAACGCTTCTATCGCCTGGTCTTTGCTGATTCCCGCGGGGAGCTGCTCGCCGACCACACCGTCGAAGACCAGGTTGGTGGCCTTGCCGAGGATGTAGGGCCCGAGGGTGTTCAGCACCACCGAGGCGATGACGAGCGCCACGATCAGTCCGACGGAGACCCGCTCCGGCGCGAGCCTGTGCAGCAGACGTTTGAGGGAGGGTCCGAACGCCTTCGCTTTGGCCCCCGGCGCACCGGGACTGGGCATTCCTGGTCTCATCGCGCCTCCTGCACCCTGCGGGACACCCGCACCCGATCGGCGCGACAAGACGCTTCGCAATTGTCTCTCATCGCGCCTCCTGCACCCTGCGGGACACCCGCACCCGATCGGCGCGACAAGACGCTTCGCAATTGTCTCTCATCGCGCCTCCTCCGCACTCAGCTGCGACTCGACGATCTCGCGGTACTCCGAGCAGTCCCGGATCAGCTGCTCATGGGTGCCGACGCCGACCAGCTCGCCGTCCTCGAGCACCAGGATCTGATCCGCGTCACGGATGGTGGCGATGCGCTGGGCCACGATGAGCACCGAGGCATCGGCGGTCGCGGGTTTCAGTGCCTCGCGCAGTCTGGCGTCGGTGGCGACGTCGAGCGCGGAGAACGAGTCGTCGAACAGGTACACCCTCGGCTTCTTCACCAGCGCTCGGGCGATGGCAAGCCGCTGGCGTTGGCCACCGGAGACCGTGATTCCGCCCTGTGCGACCGGGGTCCGCAATCCTTCCGGCATCTCCCGGACGAAATCCGCGGCCTGAGCGATCTCCAGAGCGTGCCATAGTTCCTCGTCTGTGGCGTCCGGGTTGCCATAGCGCAAGTTGCTCGCGATGGTTCCGGAGAACAGGTACGCCTTTTGCGGTACGAGCCCGATCTGCGCGCGCAACAGTGCCAAGTCGAGGTGGCGGACGTCGGTGCCGCCGAGGTAGACCGCGCCGTCGGTGACGTCCATCAGCCGTGGGATGAGGTTGACCAACGTGGTCTTGCCCGCACCGGTAGAGCCGACGATCGCGGTGGTCGTTCCCGGCCGCGCCTGGAACCGAATGGCTTTGAGCACCGGCTTCTCCGCGCCGGGAAAGGCGAATTCGGCGAACTGGACGTCCACGATGGCCGGGTCGTCGGTGAACGGCTGCGGCAGTCGCGGCGGGTGGACCGAGGATTCGGTGTCGAGCACCTCGCCGATCCGGTCGGCGGAGACCGCCGCGCGCGGCGCCATCATGGCCAAGAAGGAGGCCATCATCACGGCCATCAGGATCTGCATGATGTAGGACAGCATCGCGGTGAGCGAGCCGATCTGCATGTGCCCGGCGTCGATCGCGCGCCCGCCGAACCAGATCACCGCGACGGCGGTGATGTTGCTGATCAGCATGACGGTCGGGAACATCAGCGCCATCAACCGGCCGACACGCAGCGCGGTATCGGTCAGTTCGGTGTTGGCCAGGCCGAATCGCCAGGTCTCCTGCCGCTCCCGCACGAACGCTCGGACCACGCGGATACCGGTGATCTGCTCGCGCAGGACCCGATTCACCTCGTCGATCCTGGCCTGCATGGCGCGGAAGCCGGGCACCATTTTGGAGATCAGCACGGCCATCGACAGACCCAACGCGGGCACCGCGATGAGCAGCAGCCAGGACAGGCCGAGATCCTCGCGCAGCGCCATGATGATGCCGCCGACGCACATGATCGGCGCCATCACCAGAATGGTCGCCGACATCACGATGAGCAGCTGCACCTGCTGAATATCGTTGGTATTGCGGGTGATCAGCGAGGGCGCGCCGAACATCCCCACTTCGCGCGCGGAGAACGTGCCGACCCGGTGCAGTACCGCGCCGCGCAGATCCCGGCCCGCGCCCATCGCGGCCTGCGCGCCGTAATAGACCGAGGAAGCCGAGGCGACGATCTGCACGCCGGAGACCGCGAGCATCCACAGGCCAGTGGTCCAGATGTAGCCGAGATCACCTTTGGTGACACCGTTGTCGATCAGGTCCGCGTTCAGACTCGGCAGGTACAGCATCGCGATGACGGAAATCAGCTGAAGCGCAACGACCCCCGCCAGCTGGGCGCGGTAGGGGTACAGATGCGTGCGGAGCAGTCTGATCAGCATGATGAATCGCAGGCTACCGGCAATCGGCCCGATCCGTCATGAGGATTCCTGACCAGCATGAATGTCCTCCTGTCCAGCATTATCTTCGCGCCCAGGCGCCAGGGTCCTCGGTCAGCGCCTCGACGAATCCGGGCAATCGGTTGTGCGCGATGTCATCGATGGTCACGTTCTCCAGCACCGCACGGATATTGACCCGCAGCGCGATCCACACCCGCTGCAACGACTCGGCCGAGCCGCGATAGCGCACATCCTCGGGTCGTGCGCCGCGCACCGACGCGAGCGGGCCCTCGATCGCGCGGATAACGTCGGCGATGGAGATCTCCGCGGCGGGCCGGGCCAGCCAGTAGCCGCCTTCCGGGCCGCGTCTGCTGATCACCAGATCGGCGCGGCGAAGCTCGCCGAGTACGGACTCCAGCACCTTGGGCGCAATCCCCTGGGCGGTGGCGATCGCCTCGGCCTTGACCGCCTCGGCCTTGACCACTGCGGCCTGCACCAAGGGTGTGCCACCCCCAGCCACGGACTGATCCAGCGGCGGCGCACTGGCGATTTCGAGCAGCGTCCGCACCGCGTAATCGACCTTCGCGGTGATGTGCACAGCGGTGACTCCTGGCGTGGGGCGACGGGTAGCTCGAATCTACGCGGCGCCGCCGGCGCCGAGCACACAGGTTGCCGCGTCCAGCAGGGTGGACTCGACGAGGGAGTCGCCCGCGCCGGGCGCCAGTTCTTTGGAGATCAGTGCCACGCCGATCACCTCCAGCGCCGCGCTGGCGCGCAGTTTCGCCTCCGCGGTGGCTTCCGGTCCGGCCAGCCAGACGCGCACCGCCTGATGGGCCTCTATCAAGTCCGGATAGCGGTCGGCCATGGCGTTGATGATGGCCAGCGTGTCGCGCACGAGCAGCACTCCGGCGTCGCGGTGATGAATAAGGCCGCGCAGATAGGTCTGCAGAACCAGACGGATACCAGCCGCGTCGTGCTGCACATCGTCGAGCTTGTCGACGACGGAGCGCATGTGGTCCACGATCGGATCAATGATCGCCAAGAGCAGATCGAGCTTCGAAGCGTAGTGATAGTAGAGCGACGCCTTTGTGATTCCCACCGCATCGGCGACCTCGCGCAAGCTCGTCTGCTCGAATCCTTTGACCCCGAACAGCTTTACCGCAGCATCGCGAATTGCAACTTTAGTTCGCCCACCTGGGGAAACAGGGCCAGGTGCGGCAGGGACAACCATTCGACGATCCTCTCATCACTCGTCAGGCCCAGCGCACACCGCCCGTAAAGTAGAGGTTGTATCTCCACTTAGGTACTGGGTAGTCTACCTACCGCACGGTAGGCAGAAGCGTCAGTGGCGGCGGGGACGTGCGCGACGCCCCGCGAGTGCTGTCTACACGCACAAACCAGCACGATCCCAGTCACCGCTAGGAGAAACCTCTCGTGTCCGTTTATCTCTATAGATGGGGAAAGTTCGCTTTCCGCCGGAAATGGATAGTCCTTCCCGTCTGGCTCCTGTTGTTCGTGCTCCTCGGCGGCCTGGGCACCCAGCTCAGCAAGCCGATGAGCAACGACTTCAGCATGCCGGACCTGCCCTCCGCCCGGGCCACCGAAATCCTCGACAAGCACTTCCCCGGCATGTCCGCCACGTTCAAATTCGACGCGGTCACCGGCACCTATGTCATCGCCGCGCCGACGGGACAGAAGCTGACCGACCCGGCCAACCGCGCGGCGATGGACGCCTTCATCGCCAAGCTCGGCCAACTCGACCTGGTCGACCACGCCAAGCCGGTCGGCAACCCGATCGAAGCGGCCGAGAAGATGGGCTGCCTGACCAACCCCGACCCGGCGCAGTGCAGCGGCGCACCACTGAACGTGCTGAGCAAGACCGCGCCGCAAACCGTGGCGGTGGTCAACGTCCCGTTCACGATCAAAAAGTTCACCGACGTGACCGACCAGGATCGTACGGCGGCCTACGACGTGGCCGCCGACGCCCGCACTGCCGGGCTCACGGTGGAAATGAGCGGCTCGATCGCGCAGAAGCAGGAGGGCCCCAGCGGTAAGTCCGAACTGATCGGCATGGGTGTCGCACTGGTCGTGATGATTGTGGCGTTCGGCGCCATCGTCGCCGCGTTCGTGCCGATCGCCACGGCGATCGTCGGCCTCGGCGCGGCCACCTCGCTGATCATGCTCGGTACCTCGGTGATCGAGGTCCCCAGCTTCACCACGTTCCTCGCCTCGATGATCGGGATCGCGCTGTCCATCGACTACGCGCTGTTCATCGTGTCCCGGTACAAGCACGAACTGGCGGTGCAGGATTCGCCGGAGGAGGCGGCCGGCACCGCGCTCGGCACGGCCGGTTCCGCGGTGGTGTTCGCCGGCCTGACGGTCATCATCGCTCTGACCGGCCTCAGCATCGTCGGTGTCGAGTTCCTGACCTTCATGGGCCTGGGTGGCGCGATCGCCGCCGGCTTCGCGGTGCTCACCGCGATCACGCTGATGCCGGCGCTGCTCGGCGCGTTCGGCCGTTTCCTGTTCAAGCCCAAGCTGCCGCTGATCGCCCAGCACGACCCCGAGGACGACACCTCGATCACCAACGGCATGCGCGTCGGCCGACTGATCGGCCGGGCACCCTGGGTCACACTGCTGCTGAGCATCGTGGTCCTCGGCGCGCTCGCCGCGCCCGCCGCCGGCCTGACCCTCGGCCTGCCCGGCGAAGACAGCATGCCGAAGACCTCCACCATCCGGAAGGCCTACGAGCTGCGCACCGAAGGCTTCGGCGAAGGCAGCAACGGTGTGCTGAACGTGGCAGTCGACCTCAGCGGCGTCCCCGCCGAAAACCGGGAAGCAGCGGTCGGAGCGCTCCGTCAGAAGCTTGCCTCCTACCCGGACATGGACTACGTGACCGAGCCGCAGTGGAGTAAGGACCAGGCGGGTGCGCTGCTGAACGGCGTGCCGAAGTCCGGCCCCAACAACCAGGCCACCAAGGACCTGGTGCGCGACGCCCGGGAGGCCGAAGGCCAGCTGAAGGCGCAGTACGGCATCGAGTACGGCATCACCGGCGCCACCGCGATCTACGCCGACGTGGACCACGTCCTGCTCAGCAAGATCGTGCCCTACCTGGCGATCGTGGCGGGCGCGGCGTTCGTCTTGCTGATCCTGGTGTTCCGATCGATCCTGGTGCCACTCACCGCGGCGCTCGGCTTCCTGCTGTCGATGGCCGCGACCTTCGGCGCGACCGTCCTGATCTTCCAGGAAGGCAAGCTCGGCTTGATCGAGGACCCGCATCCGCTGGTCAGCTTCCTCCCGATCATGCTGATCGGCCTGGTGTTCGGGCTCGCGATGGATTACCAGGTCTTCCTGGTCACCCGGATGCGCGAGGAGTTCGTCCGAGGCAAGTCGGCCAAGGAGGCGGTGGTCTCCGGCTACCACCACGGCGCGCGCGTGGTGACCTCGGCGGCGATCATCATGATCTCGGTGTTCGGTTCGTTCCTGCTGGAAAGCGACGTGACGGCGAAGTCGTTCGGCTTCGCGCTGGCGGCGGGCGTGCTGCTGGACGCGTTCATCGTCCGCATGGTGCTGATCCCATCGCTGCTGGTGTTGATGGGCAAATGGTCGTGGTGGATGCCGAAGTGGCTCGACCGGATCCTGCCCGACATCGACGTGGAGGGGGCGAAGCTGCATGAGCTGCAGCGGCGTTCCACCGAAACGGCGCAGGTGCCGGTCGGCGTCAGCTGATCAGCAACTGTTTTCTCGGCCCCGCGCCCCGGATATCACCTCGGGGGCGGGGCCGAGCTCGTTTCCTGGGCCCAGCCGGTGGCGGGAGCCGCCCGCTCCGACTGATCAGTCCGCGGCGAGCGTGCCGGTCACCGGCTTGGTTCCGGCAGTTCGCAGGTGCCGACCTCGGGATTCACGCCGAGGTAATTGAGCGGTCCGGCCAGTGCCGTCACGGCGATGGTGCCCCATCGGGCACAGTCGGTCGGCGGCTGCTCGAAATCGTGCCGCTGAGCGGCGGCGAGCAGTCCGGTAGCCAGCCAGATCAGCAGCAGGAACCCCATAATCCGGGAGCCTGCGCCACGTCTGGGCGGCGTGCGAAATTGCTGGTCACGCATCTCATCGGTTCCTTCCGTGCTCCCCGAAAGCGGGGATACCCGGAATCTCCGACCGCTACCCGCTACGGGCTAGGTTGCGGGACATCGCAATCCGCGATCTTCGGGTTCACGCCCATGTAGTTGAGCGGTCCCGCGATGACCGTGACGGCGATCGTGCCGACACCGGCACAGTTCATCGGGCCACTGTCGAAATAGTGGCGCTGTGCCGCGGCGACCACGCCGATCAGCAACCAGATCAGGACGATGGCACTTCCGATTCTCATGGTTCTCTCGCGCATCACTACCGCGCGGGCTGTCCGACGACGCATGTGGCGTCACGACCTGCCCGCACTTCCGTATCAGGCGGATACCCCTGACAGCACTGAATATCCGCCCCGGAAGCATATTTCTCGACCTTGCCGGACCTCGGCCGCCGCGCTGGTACCTTCGGCCTACATGGCAGCGGTGTTGCAGTGGTCGGTTCCCGGCTGGGTCATCCTGCTCGTGCTCGTCGCTGTCTACGAGCTGACCGTGCACAAACGACGCAAGCGGCGTCGCACCCCGATCTCCGGTACGTTCACCGATGAGTTCACCGCGCTGTTCTACGGCACAAAACGCCTGGAACTCGACCACCGCGAGTCGGTGTCCATGCTGCGCGACGAGCAGAACCAAGGCGCTCCGCCGCTGGTCGGCGTCGACCTCGACCGTCACACGGTCGTCCTGCGCACAAACCACAGCATCGTCACCAGCCGGTCCACTCGAAAGTAGATAGCGCAGCCTGGGCACAAGTTTTATCGCGCCCGCGGCATTTCTCTTCCGGGACGTCTGGGCTCTTCCGCGGCGTCTGACTCTATTTCGTTCGATCCGCTGCCGTGGCGCGCCGACTTGTGTTCTCCTCGAAGAGTGAGCCAAGTCCACTTGGGGCACATTTTTCACATCGCCGGTAGCCCCGTTACCGGCGATGTGGCCGACGCGCTGGTCGCGATACCGGACGGGGCGCTGGTAATCGATGACGGTGGTCGCATCGTGTACTGCGGAACCAGCGCCGATATTCCGGACGACTACCGCGACGATGACGTGCACGACCATCGTCCGGGGTTCCTTCTGCCGGGGTTCGTCGACACCCACGTGCATTTCCCGCAGACCTTCGCAGGTGACGCATACGGTGGCGGTCAATTGCTGGAGTGGCTCGAGCTGTGCATCTATCCGGCGGAATCTCGTTACGCCGAACCAGAATTCGCGCAATTAGCTGCCGTCGAATTCTGCGAACGACGCATCGCGGCGGGCACCACAGCAGCGATGGTCTTCGGATCGGCCTTTCCCCATGCGCAAAACGCACTGTTCGCCGAGACCGAGCGCCGCGGTCTACGAATGGTCAGCGGACGCGGTATCCAAACAACCGGGGATCGGTCGGCGGCGCCGCTGATCACCACCGAGGACGACGCCATCCGCCTGACGATCGAAGAAATCGACCGGTGGCACGCCGCCGATACCGGCGATGTCGGTACCGCATTGCTGCAAGTGGCGGTAGTCCCGCGCTTCGCGCTGGCGGTCACTCGCGATACCTTGAAAAACCTTGGCGAACTGTACGATTCGGTGCGCGATCGGGGCGTCTATTTCCACAGCCATCTCAACGAGAACAATCGTCCGGGCACCGGGGAAGTCGACACCACCAAGCAGGTGTACGAGGTGGCTACCTACTTGGACACCTATGACGGGAAGTTCTTGCCGGGGTCGGCCGAGGGCGGTGAAAGCCTGCTCGGCAGGCGTAGCATCCTCGCCCACTGCGTGCACTGCCAGGACGTCGAACTGCGTCGAATGGCCGAGACCGGCACATCGATCGCACACTGCCCGGTTTCTCAGCAGTTCCTCGGCTCCGGCACGATGCCGTGGAAGCGGACGGTAGCGTCGGGCGTCACCGTGGCCGCCGGAACAGATTTCGGCGGCGGCGACAAATGGCACATCCCGCAGGTGCTGTCGGCTGCCTTCAAGGTGCACATTTCCGAGCCCGGCGAAAACGGAGTATCGATGCACCCGGCGGAAATGCTCTTCACGGGCACGCTGGCGGGCGCACGTGCCTTGGATATGGAAAGCCGATTCGGAAACTTCGATCTCGGCAAGGAAGCCGATTTCGTCGTGGTGGAGCCCGCGCGGGTACCGGCGCTGCAAAATACGCTGGCATACGGGATCCGTTCCGAAGACCCCATATTGGCGCGGGATCAGACGTTGTTCGCATTGCTGATGGGCCTGCGCGAGCCCGCTATCGCCGAGGTTTACGTGCGGGGTCGCCGCATCGGTCTCCACTAGAAGCCGTCGATGAACTCCGCCGCGACCGCCATCTCCCTCTTTCACCGCCCTACCGACGAGGTGGATTTTCGAGCCTGGCTGGATCGGATCGCCGAAATCGCCCAAACTGCCGAGGGATTCGTAGATGCCGCTGTGGCAGTAAGCGAATACCCGCAACTAGAGCCGGGTTTCAGCGTTACCTTTCGATCCGAACAACTACTGCACGATTTTCTGGACTCCGCCGAGCGGGCACGCTTGCTGGGTGCAGGTGAGTCGCTCGGATTTCGGCGCAAAAGCTCGGATCTGATCATCCTCGCAGGAGGCTCGCCGACACCGGGAATCGGGGTATTCCGGCACCGCGTCGCCCGCGGCAAGGAAGCCGAATTCGCGGCGACCGAAGCGCGGCTTGTCGCGGCGAGTTCGGAATTTCCGGGATTCGAGGGCGCCGCCCTCTTCCCGTCCGATGCTCGCGGGCGCTGGTTGTCCGTGCTCCGGTTCCGGACGGGAACTCAGTTGTCGGACTGGATGCGCTCGCAGGAACGCGCCGCCGCATTGCCGGAGTTGCGCTCGCAACTGACCGAGGACTTCACCGTGGATGCGCACACCACGCCGTTCGGGTCCACGGTGCGGACGGTCGACGGCGAGACCAGGATGACGCCGACCTGGAAGACCGCGATGCTGGTGCTGCTGGTGCTGTATCCGACCGTGATGACGCTGTCCAGGTTCCTCGGCCCAGTGCTGGACCGGTTCGGCGCACAACCGTGGTTGGCGATGTGGCTGAGCCAGATCGTCAGCGTGGGACTGATGAGCTACTTCCTGTCACCGGCGGTCGCCGCGTGGTTCCGGCGCTGGCTCGATCCGATCGACGGCGCGAGCCGACGAGCCAGCGCCGCCGGGGCCGCGGTCGTCGTCGTGCTCTACGCGCTGACGCTGCTGCTGTTCGCGTCGGTGCGCTGGTTGCAGTACTGGGACTACGACAACTAGCTAGGACAGGTCCAGGTGCCGGTTCATCGACATCGCCGCCTGCGCCAGGTCCGGAATCTCGATCACCGTGACGCCTGCCTGCCGCAGCTTTTCCACACCGACACAATTCGCGACGAACGTCGACGGCTCCCGCCATGCGATCACCACCACCGGGATACCGGCCCGCAGGATTCGGTCCGTGCACGGCAGTCGCTCCTTGGTCCCGCGTTCCGAGCACGGTTCCAGCGTGCTGTAGAGCGTCGCGCGCGACAGTCTGGGGTCGGCCGCGTCGAGCTTGCCCAGCGCGGCCTCTTCCGCGTGCTCCTTCGGGTCGTTCTCGCGCGAGTAGCCGGTGGATATCTCCGCGCCGTCGGCCACGATCACCGCGCCCACCGAGAACGCGCCCTCGACCACCGGGCACCGGCGCGCGAGTTCGATCGCCCGGCTCATCCAGTAGTGATGGTCCAGATCGCTCACCACCCGACCTCCTTCCGGCGTAGGGCCATCATCCTATGGTGCGGCAGAAATTCTGTACGTGCTGGCAAGTACCCGGCCGGTGCCGGGCGGAATTGAACCCACCACACACGACACCGTTGGACCACCATTTTCACGCGCGGACCCGAACGTGCGTTTCGACGCGGCCGTGCTCATCAGAGCCGCCACCATGCCCCCACTCCCACAGGCTCGCGGGGCCGATGACCGGCTACACCCGGCACAACCGCCCAGCTCGTGGGTAACCTCATCCAACGGAGAACATCCCGTCGAGGATTCATCGCATTGCCCCGGTCTCGTCGCTCGAATCTGCCGGGTAAGTGAAGTCCGGCAGTCGCCGGATGCCGGCGGATATCTCGAACGACAAATCGCTGTAGGCGAGCGCGAGTTCGGCGAGCCGCCGCCAAGCATAGTGGCGCTGAAATTCCGACGTGCCTTCTGCGAGTGCGCAGTGCGCGGCTACCGAGAATTCGGCGATCCGATCGATCACCATGCCGACGGTCTCGGTATGGCGATAGGCGGCCCCGAACTCCGGTGGCTTCTCCGCTGCCACCCAGCAATCGATGTCACGCACCAATCTCGCTTGTGCACAGTCGATCTCGTCGCTCGCATCCGCACTACTACGCGCCTCGTGCAGACTCGCCAGCTCATAGGCGGCTTGCAGGATCGGATGTGGGACAGCCACTGTGCCCGAGCATGCCTGCAACACCATGTCCTTCGAAGGAAGAGCCGTCTGCTTCATGTCGTCAGACATGCGCGACCGCCCGGCGTCTTCCTGGCCCACCGCACGAACGCACGGCGTCGACCACAACCAGCCCGGACGGGCGGAACCTGTCACGAGGGGTCGCTATCCAATGCCTGATAGCACCGGACGTAGCCGTAGGAGACGGCAACGCCACCGTTCCACCCTCCCGCACGACCGACACATCAAGGCGGAACAACTCCGCGAAAACCTTGGTGTCGTCAGGAACATCGGGCCGCACGAGAAAGCACCACCTGTTCGAGCGAGGATGCGCCAGGATCGGCCCGGCGGCGTCTCCGCAGCGCTGCATGACTTCCCGAACCGCCCGCCCCAACGGCGCGGGCATTGTCAGCGCCCACACATACGAGGTTCGCATGACGATCCGACCCAGCTCAGGCGGGTCGAGAACCGCAGGCAGATCGCACACCTGCCGGTAATAGTGGCACCGGGTCAACGGCGTGTCGCCAAACGCTATGTGGCCCATGAAAACCTCTACTCGAATCGAAGGTCTGGAGGGTGCTCCCGTCCCGCCAACCTCCCGGCACGCAGGGATAGGAACGAACTACGTTGAGAGACAGGCGGTTACACATCACAAAACGAGCGCACACACAGAACACACCCGGCCGATCACAGAAGGCAAGCCCGCCAAGGGTTTTCATGAGTATTTTTTCGAAAGCGCCATAGTGGTTGTCGCCGATGAATGAGACTTTTCCCATGACGACAGGACCCGGGCAGCGTGACGGGAACCGAGAGAACGTGACGGACCAGGACCACGACAACACCACCCTGCCGAGGCGCCAGCTCGGGCAGTACCTCAGAGAGGCGCGGTCGGCATCGAATCTGACGCTCGATCAGGTTGCGCCGATGATGCAGTGGTCCACGAGCAAGCTTCAGCGGGTGGAGAAGGGGCAGTCGCCCAAGGTTCGCGAACTCGATGTCGAAGCCCTGTGCCGCATTTACGACATCGACTCCGATCTCATGGCCGCTCTCAAGGGTTTGGCGGCGCAGGCATCGGTGAAGAGCTGGTGGCACGCGTTCGATGACCTGCTGCTCGGCAACTTCGAGCTGTATGTCGGGCTGGAATCGAGCGCGCAGCAATTGTCCTGCTACCGGCCTGACATTATCTCCGGTCTGTTCCAGACCCCGGACTATGCCAGAGCACTGGACCGAAATTTCTTTCCCGGCATCTCGGATGAGGAGCTGAATCGCCGGATCGAGCTGCGAACCAAACGACAAGCTCTCATCACCCGCAAGACCCAACCGGCAAAGGTCGACGTGATCTTCAATGAGGCATGCCTGAGGTATGTCGTCGGCGGACCATCGGTAATGTCGGCGCAGGCCACTCACTTGGCCAACCTCCCGGCCAGCGTCAGAGTGCGCATCCAACCGTTCACTGCCGGATTTCCGCTGGGAATCGCCCCTGGACCGTTTACTCTCCTGGACTTCGGGCAGGACGCGAAAGGACGGCCGAACGCGCCGAGCGTTGTCTACGTCGAGTCCTACGGTGGAGATATGTATCTCGAACGCGTGAAGGACCTCGACAGGTATCGTCAGGCGTTCGAGACCATCCAGCAAACGACACTGGATGTCGCCAGCAGCAAGGCCCTGCTCCGCAGGGTGGCAAGGGAGTATGCAGCGTGAACGTTGATCTGTCCGGGGCCAAGTGGTTCAAGAGCAGCCGCAGTGGTGGGGGCAAGGATTGCGTTGAGGTCGCCTTCCTCGACGGCGGGCACGTCGGCGTCCGCGACTCGAAGAACCCCACCGGCCCGGCGCTGGTGTTCACCCCCGGCGAATGGGACGCCTTCGTCGCGGGTGCGTGCGAGGGCGAGTTCGACCGCTCGTAACGCAAGCAACAGGAAGTCCGTCGTCTCGACGGAGGTCGGCGGGGCTTCGTGTTGTCAGGGCTGTATGCGGCATCGGGCCTGATCGAGTCAGATCATTGAGCTCGACCAGCTACCTGAGCATCCGGATAGCTACAGAGTCGTGAAACGTGGTGTCTATGGACGCCCGGTCACAGTCCGCCCATCACGGGTGTGCACCCCAATCACAGGTTTGTCGGCCCAACGCCCCTGTACCAAGGTAAACGCCAGTCCAGACTCACCGATCGGCGACGTAGACGACTCCAACGTCGAAGTCAGCGAAACCGCGACCGCGTCCAGCGCAGCGATACCGGTCACCGAATGCCAACCAACCGGGTCCGATTCCTGCTCGCCCGCAGGCCAATGGAACCACTTCCGCGACTGCTCGCACAGCGGTTGATGCCCAGTGACGGCCTCCCGCTGCCGATCCCGACGCGGTGTACCGCAGACGAAATTCGGCGCGACCCATTCACCATCGCGGTACTCCACGTGCACCGTGAACCGCTTGTCGCCGCTTTCCAGAACAACCGCCACCATGCCAGCGCGCACAGCGGCGGCCACTGGGGTGAGACCAGGATCGAAGTCGCTGACCCTCCGGGTTGCAATCTCGACGGCAGGATGCTGCAAAAGCTCTGCGTCCACCGCGCTACTCCCTCTCGCTGAGTTCGTTGGTTCGAGTACGTCGCTTCCACCGGAAGTGTGCATGGTTGCCCCGACACGGTTGTGTGATGGCGCAGACGATTCACCGACCGTGCTCGATTCCCCGGCTCGATCCTGGCTGTGCGAACAGCCTCGCTCAACCCGCGCGGCATGGCCCGGTGGCCTCGGCACGTGAGTCAGCCGCCGCACGCTCCACACTGGCAGCGGCGGCCGCCGCGAGGGAGCGCACCTGTTCGGTGCCGGATTCGCATTCGATATCCGCTACACATGGTTTCAGAACCGGGTGCCTCCCGAACCCTCTGTGGCGACCGGCCCTAACTTGCGATAGGGTTCGAGCAACGACTGCACGCGAAGCAACAGACCAGCGTCATCGTGCACGCCGCGCCGCGCAGATCTTGCGATTCGAGGCAGACAACTGCGCATTCAGCGAGCGGCTCGCCCGAGATCAGCGGCACAGTTGATGAACTCACCGAATTCCGGCCCCGGTCCCGAATCGCCGCCCAGCTCCGCTGCGTGCCGCATCCTTACACCCCGCCTCTCACTTACTCAGCAGAAGGTCACCGGACCGTCCTGAATGGAGTAAAAAAATGAAATCACAAGTACAACAGGCAGATTCGACCCCACCCAACAGACTCGAGCAGACCATGACATGGTCGATACCACAGGTCACCACCGGTACTGAACGCCAATTGCTCGAGAGCGCGCTCGACCGCAACCGAGCGGAATTGGTCAACACGGTGCGCGGTCTGTCCGACGCAGACGCCCGCCGCCGCCTCGTCACGTCGATGACCACCCCGATCGGATTGCTCAAACACGCCGCAGTCGCCGAACGGATCTGGTTCCAGCGCGTCCTGGCGGGCCTGCCCGCGAGCGAATGCGACGGCGCCACGATCGCGGGCGACGCCAGTTTCGTCGTCGACGACAACGAGACCCTGGCCGAGGTGATCGCCGAATTCGAGCGCGCCAGCGAACGTTCCCGCACGATCGCCGCCGACTTCGACCCCGACGACATCACCACACACCCCCGCCTCGGCGACGTCAACCTGCGATTCATCTACCTGCTCCTGAGCGAGGACTTCGCACGTCACGCCGGCCACGGCGACATCCTGCGCGAACAGATCAAGAATCCCGCCCCGCCGAGCACCGACGTCCCAGAACAGCCCTAGTCGATGATCTACGCCACATCATCCAGCAGAAAAGCAAAACACATTCCGACGCAGCTCAATCACCACACGTCCCCATCTGCATACGCCGATTCGGCGCGCTGAGTCCTCGCCGATCTCGTAGGTGTCGCGGCGGTGTCCCAGCCCGCCCAGCACCCTACGAGTGCGAGCACGCCAAGGGCGGGTTTCCATCTGCGGCCGCCTCGTCGGTCGCCCGCCGCGCAGGAAGCGTGAGATTTGCTGGGCTGACCGCGATTTGATGGAACCGAGTCGGGCTGTTGCCCGTCCCATCTGATAGGCAGTCATCACACGAACCATGCGGGGGACCACGAGGGGGAGGAAAGGAGAGAGCGAGTGAGCGAGAACTCACCGGCCGCGACGACGTTTGCTCTGGTGCCCGAGCACGTCTCAGATGCCGGGCGCTATGTGCAACAGACCGCGGCCAGCCTGACCGACGGATTGCGCGCGGCCAGCGCCGAGGTCGACGGGCTCACGTCCAGCTGGCGCGGCCAGGCGGCCACCGCCTACGCCGCCGCATGGGACGAGACACACACCGCCGCAATCAGCGTGTGGGAAGCGTTGGCCGACATGGCCGAACTGCTCGGTGTGGTCGTAGACCGTGCCACCACCACCGACACCGCGGCCGCGAACACCTACAGCTCACTGAGCCTGCCGCCGATCTGACATCCCGCGCCCGAACCCGAAGGGGACGTTATTACCGAGTACCGCGTCGATCTTGCCCACTTGGAGGCCGTCACCGCCCGGATCGAAGGGCTGAACGGGTTCGTGGACGAATCGCTGGACGAAATCGAAAAACGCATCGCCGCCCTGCACACGAGTTGGAGCGGGGAGGCGGCCGCCGCCCACGCTGCGGCACATCTGGAATGGACCACCGCGGCCGGGAAGATCCGTGACGGCCTGGCGAAGATGCGCGCCGCGGCCACCGCCGCCCGCCAGCAGTACGAGTCGGCATCCGCGGCCAATCTCTCGATGCTCGGCCGCGGCACCGGGGCCGCCGGATGACCGTCATCGACGTGTCGGTGCCGACCTACTACGACACCGCCGCCAAACTGGCTACCGCCGCAGCCGATTTCTGGGCCGCCGTCGATGCCGAATGGCCCGCCATGGCGCAGGCAACGAACATGGCCGGATCTTACAGCGACGCCAAGAAATGGGGCGAATCCTACGACAATCGGGCCGCCGAAATCCTGCGCCTGGTGTCCAAACTCGCCAACGCCGCCCACGGGTACGCCGTCATCCTTCAGCAGGTCGGCTACAACCACGAATGCGCGGAGTTCGCCGCCACTATCGGCACCGGGCCATTGCCCACCCGCCCAGCCGCGCCGCTACCGCCTGTGATCGTGTGCCGAATCCCGCTGCCCTCGGCGGGCGGCCCCGGCAACGGCCTGGTCGACAGCGGCATCGGCCTTGCCGAGATGATCGGCATCATCGTGCCCGACGGCAACGCCACCACAATCAGCAACGCGGGCAACACCTGGGAACGCACCGCCCGCGCCGCCGCGGTGGCCGGATTCCCCGCTGCCCTGCAGTCGGCCGCCACCGCCCTGGAGTCGATCACCGCGCCCGAAAGCGCGTTCGTCGACGAGGACCTGCGCGCACTCAAAGCAGCCGCCGACGCGGCTATCACAGCCATGACGGACCTGGCCGCGTCCTGCCGCGCCCACCGCCAGGCGCTGGATGAACTGCGTGACAACCTCCGGATGCAGCTCGAGGCAATCCGGGATGCGTTGTTGACCGAACTGGCGATCAATGCCGCGATCTCGCTTGCCTCATCGTGGATCACTTTCGGTGTGTCCGCGGCTGTCGGTCTGGCCGGTGCCGCCGCAATCTGCGCGCGCTACGCCCGCCCGATCCGGCTCATGATTGAACAATGGCAGAACGAACGCCGGATCGCCGCAGGAGTGAAGCTGGATGCCGATATCCAGCGGCATGTGCGGGAAGTCGAACGGCTGGAGGACCTGACACCGGGCGGGCGCCTGCGGCCGAAGGCCGACCCGGCCGCCGCGTCACTGCTCAACGATGCCGACCGAGCCGCACTATGGGAATACACCGGCCCCGGCGGCTCGGAATCTCTCAACTATGTGTTACGCCACGGCGGAATCAATCGGGCGCAAGAATTGCGGGTAACCGACCTCAACGCAGCACTCGACAAACTGCCCGACTATCAGGGCCTGGTGACCAGACGCGCCGACCTCACTCCCGAAGACCTGGCCCGGTACCAGCCCGGCCACACGGTCACCGAAGCTGGCTTCACCTCCAGTTCCCGCGCCCCGGAAGCGGCGTTCGACCGCCAAGTGGAATTCAGGATAGTTTCCGAACACGGCAAGTCCATCGAGCAATTCGCACGGAAACCCGAAGAACTCGAGGTTTTGTTCAAATCCGGAACCGAGTTCAATGTGTTGAATCGGTACCCGGACCCGGAGACCGGGCGCATCATTATTGAAATGGCCGAGGAAATCTAGGAGCCCCAACGATGGCCGAAATATACAAGGGACGACGGTTCTCGACTCGCGAAGAGGACGGAAAGCCGCCACTGACACAGGAACAACTGGACCGCTACGCGACTATGTTCGCCGAGTTCGAGGAACGCCGCAACGCAGTCCCCCCGGAGAAGCGCATCCATTTGTCCTCACGGTTCGGTGACGACGATTTCAATGACGACGCATTCAACCCGGACGGCTCGCGAAAGGAGCCGCACGAGCACGAATGACGACCGGTTCCCAGGACCGGACGGCCGCGAAATCATCCAAATGGCCGAGATTCCTACTGATAGGAGACGAGACAATGCCGGAAAGAATTGGCGGGAAAACATTCTACGCTCCCGGAGAAATACCCGACAACACCACCACCGAGAAACTGGCGGAAATCAAAGCGTCCTTCGCCACATTCAACGCGCGCCGCGACGCCGTACCACCTGAGCAACGGATTCATTTGCGCGACCGATTCGGCGACGAAGACAAATTAGGCACCGACCAGGAAGCCGAATACCTGGCCGACATCGAGGACCGGAAGAAACGCGGTGAATACTGGGGATGACCCTTCCCTGAAAACGACAGCGGCCCCAGAACCGAGATGGTTCCGGGGCCGCTGCCGATATGGCCGGGGGTGGTAGGCGCTCAACTCTTGGGCAGTTCGATCACCTGGCCACTACCATGCGGTCGGCCGCGAGACGGGCGGCGGCCTCGTGCCAGGCCGTGATGCAGTCGCGGTGAATCTTCGACTCGGCGTTGCGTTCGCCGTCGCTTTCCACCTTTGCGGCCACGGCATCGGGGCGCCGGACAGGAGACCGGGACCGCACACCGGCGCGGCGGCCGAGTGCGTTGCTGGGCAGCAATCCTGGCATCAGTGCGGCCTGTGCGAGACGCGCCCGGATCGGCCGATGTGTTCTGTGGGAAGAAAAGCCCCTCACCTGGCGATTCAGGTGAGGGGCGTAAGCGGTGGCGGAGGGATTTGAACCCTCGGAGGGGGGTTACCCCTCACACGCTTTCGAGGCGTGCTCCTTAGGCCGCTCGGACACGCCACCGCCGACAACCATACCGGACCGTCGCCGGATCGCTAAATCGCCAGGTGACCTGGCGATGTTCAACGCTGGGCGCGGAAGAATTCGTCGAGTAACGCCGCGCATTCCGCCTCGAGCACGCCGCCGCGCACCTGCGGCCGGTGGTTGAGCCGGCGATCGCGAACCACGTCCCACAGTGAGCCGACAGCGCCGGTCTTCGGCTCCCAGGCGCCGAAGATCAACCGGCCGACCCGCGCGAGTACCAGCGCGCCCGCGCACATGGTGCAGGGCTCCAGCGTGACGGCGAGGGTGGCATCCTCCAGCCGCCATCCGTCGCCGTGCACCGCGGCCGCGCGGCGCAGCGCCAGGATCTCCGCGTGCGCGGTGGGGTCACCGAGCGCTTCCCTGGCATTCGCCGCGCGCGCGAGTTCCCTTCCGGTGGAATCGAAGACAACCGCGCCCACGGGTACGTCCCGCTCCCCCGCCGCGGCTGCGGCGTCGAGTGCGACGCGCATCATGTCGGCGTCCGAGGGAAACGGGTCGTCCGGCAGGACTCGCACGTCAGCGCGGCAGCTTGTCCAGCACCGCCGAGAATTCACCGGCGAAGCCGAGCCGCTGGGCGATCATGCCGAGCTGCTCGTCCGGGTAGAGGTCGGTCTCGGCGAGGATGACACTCAGCACCGGTTCGGGCAGGCCGAGATCGGCGAGCACACCGAGGTCGCCCTCCTCCCACGGCTCGATGTCGTCGAGTTCGTCCGGGTCGATATCGGGGATGTCGATGTTCAATGCCTCCAGGACGTCCGCGGCGATGTCGTAATCGATCGCGGCCGTCGCGTCCGACACCAACATCCGGGTGCCGCTCGGCGCGGGCCGCAGCACGATGAAGAACTCGTCGTCGATGTCGAGCAAGCCGAACACCGCTCCCGAGCTGCGCAAAGCCTTGAGCTCGCTTTCCGCGGCGGACAAATCGGTGAGCGCTGCCTGGCTCAGTGGGCTGCATCGCCACTTGCCTTCTTCGCGGACGACCGCCACTGCGAACCCTTCCACGTCGTCGTAATCATCCGACGCCGCCCTGTTCGTGCCCGAGCGCTGTGCTGCCATGGCCGCAACGGTAGTCTGCTCGAGCTGAAATGTTGAAGTCGTATGCCAATCTGGTCCGGTGACTTCGGCGAAGAAAGCACCCATATGCGTCCTCGGGACGGGCCTGATCGGTGGGTCATTGCTGCGTGCGGCTGCAGCCGAGGGCTATGACGGCTGGGGATACAACCGCTCCGCGGCGGGTGCGCAGGCCGCACGCGACGACGGATTCGACGTCACCGAAGACCTCACCGCCGCGCTGCAGCGGGCTGCCGACAGCGACGCGCTGATCGTGATCGCGGTGCCGATGCCGGCGGTGGAGCATATGCTCGCCGCGGTCGCCACCTTCGCGCCACACTGCGTGCTCACCGATGTGGTGAGTGTGAAGGGTCCGGTCGTGGACGCGGTGCGGGCGCATGGTCTCGGCGACCGGTACGTCGGTGGTCATCCGATGGCGGGCACCGCCGAATCCGGGTGGGCGGCCACCGATCCTGGATTGTTCCGCGACGCGGTGTGGGCGGTCGGCGTGGACGACGGCACGCACGCCGAACCCTGGAGCCGCGTGGTGCGGCTGGCTCTCGATTGCGGGGCGGTGGTCGTCCCGGTCGTGGCCGCAGCGCACGATCGCGCCGTGGCCCGCATCTCACATCTTCCGCATGTGCTGGCCGAGGCGTTGGCGACGGCCGGTGCCGCGGGCGGCGCGCTCGCGCTGGGTCTCGCCGCCGGATCGTTCCGCGACGGCACCCGGGTCGCGGGCACCGCCCCCGATCTGGTTCGCGCGATCTGCGAGCCGAATGCCGCGGCGCTGCTGGAAGTGCTGGACGAAACGCTCAGGGTGCTCGCAGCGGCACGCGACAGCCTGCGCGCGGAGCAATCCCTCACTGATCTGGCCGAGGCGGGACACGACGCCCGGAAACGCTACGAATCGGCGACCCGCTGGGAAATCACCGGCGTCCGGCCAGGTGACCACAACTGGCTGGAAGATTTGCGGGCGGCCGGGGAACGCGGCGGCGTCCTCACCCGGCTCGGCTGAACCGCGAGATGGCCCCCTGGATCAGCCCCGCGACCACTACGGCGGCATAACTTGCGCGCGGCCGGCGGCACCCTTACACGGCGCTGAACGGCGCGATCGACCTCCCGATCGCCGCGGAAATCGCGGTCATGACCGGCGGCTGAACTCCGAGCATTCGGGGCAGTCGGCGATCACGGGGTGGCTACAGGTGGTGAGGTGGGCCAGGAAGCCCTCGGTAGCTTCGAGCAGGGTCATGCGGGCACGGATCTCGGCGCGTTTGGCCTCGATGAGGGCGGCGCGGGCGTCGCAGGTGCTGGTACCCAAGTCGCGGATCTGTTCGAGGGAAAGGCCGGTGCGTTGGAGGATGCGGATCAGGCGGGCGATGTCGAGGGTTTGCTGGTTGTAGGTGCGGTGGCCGGAGGGGGTGCGGGGTGGGTGGAGTAGGCCGACGGATTCCCAATGGCGCAGGACGTGGGCCTCGATACCGAGGATCGCCGCAGCGTCGCCGATGCGTAGGTCCGATACGGTGGTCACGATCGCCTCCTTGACTTCATGTCGACATCAAGTATTAGCGTGCCTCCATGTCAGAACCAGTTCGCAGTCCGAGTGTGTTCGAATGCTGTGCCGCCGCGACGGGTCTGGTGCGCGGGATGGTGCGGCCGCGCAAGCCGGACGAGCGTTTCCTGCGGTCGATCGCCGATGCGGGGCTGCCCGCCGCGCAGCGCACGGTCAAGATCACGACCCTGGAACAGGTGCCGCGTACGGTGCCGACGCCCATGATCGTGGAGGGACGGTTCGATCCGAGGCAGATTCGCAATTCACTTACCTCGTTCGTCGTTCAGCACCCGGAGGCCACCTTTCTGGTGGATCCGAGCTTCTGCCTCGACGCCGAGCACCGGGCCATCGCGCAGCTTCCCTCGATCCTGCGGGTAGCGGTCCAGCCACCCGCCGACACCATCCCGACGATCACCGCCTTGCAGAGCGAACCTCAGCTTCCCGCACCGGGTTTCGCACTGCCCACACACACGCACTGGGATCATGTCTGCGGCCTGCTCGACTTCCCCGGCCTGCCGGTTCACCTGCACAGCGACGAACACCGCTGGATCACCGGCGGGGCGGTCGCTCCGGTCGGCGGCGTGCGCGATTCTCTGCGCGACCGCCCGCTCGAGCAGTTCGACCTCGACGGACCACCGGTGCTCACCTTCACCCGCAGCCGCGACCTGTTCGGCGACGGCAGTGTGGTGCTTGTCGATCTGGCCGGCCATACCCCGGGCAGCATCGGGATCCTGTGCCACACCGAAAGCGGCTGGGTGCTGCTTGCAGGCGACGCCGCCTGGCATTACCTGCAAATCGACGATATTCGCCAGAAGTCCAGCTACCCGGGCCTTTTCGCCGACGTGGACCGCGACGCCACCTTCAAGACGCTGCACCGGCTGCACCTGGCCCGCCGCACGGTGACCATTGTCCCGACCCACGATCACGACGCGAGCAGCAGGTTCACTACCAACCGGATCGATCCCGCACAGGCGCTACCGTGAACTGATGCAGATCACTGTCCGCTCGGCACTTGTGAATGTTCGAAGTCGCCTGGATTGGTGATCTGGCGTTTCCGGGGTGAGCGCAGAAGAATGCGGGCATCGGGCCTGTGCGAACCCGTGTGTCGTTCTGCCGCAACGGAATAAGGCGCAGTCAGGCCGAATCGAACCTGATGTCGTGTCAGCCTGCCGGGACGGGGTAGCACGAGCGGTGGAGACTCTCATGAGACCCGGAGGCGCGTCTCACCCCGGCTCGACTGAACGGCGCGGTCAGATGCGCTCGGCCAAGCCCGGGTAGTCCAGCAGGAAGCCGTCGGCATCGACCGTGACGGTCGCGCTGGAGACCGGGGACAGCACGCTGATGCCGTCGGCCGCGCTGCTGTAGACCAGCGTGGCCTCTTGCACAAGGAGGTCGGGCAGGCGGACGTAGACCACCGGCACCTGCACGTCCTCGACCGCGTGCTGGAGGTCGTAGCGACGAATCGGCAGGGTGTTGAAGAACGGGCTGAGCACCACGTCCACGTCGAGCGCGCCGCCGAAGGTGGAGCGCACGTGGTGGCCGCCCGCGTCGACGAGCCAATAGTTCTCTTCGTCGCGCGCGATCGAGGCTTGCCGCTCCCCGGCGGCCGTCGTCGTGCGCAGCGAGAGCCGCTTCGTCGCGCCGTTCTCGTCGGTGACCAGGTCATAGGAGGCACTGAACGCGGGATGTTCCGCGCACCCGCCGCCGATCATGCGCCCTGCGGCGCGGATGCGGTTGCCGTTGAGCGTCACCCGCACCGACTCCATCCGCGACGCGTCATGAGCGCGCCACGTGAGGATCGCCGGCCACCGGGATTCCGGCGGGTCCCCGGCGCGGCTCTCGGGGTCGGAGGCTTGGGTCGTCACGTATCTACCGTAAGCGACGTTCAGTCCGTACTCGCATACCTCGCCCATCACACGAGCGACTCCAGCCACGCAGCGTGCAGGTCGGCGAAACGGCCGGTGCCCGCGATCAGGGCGCCAGGGGCGCCGTCCTCGACGATCCGGCCCGATTCGAGCACCAGCACCCGGTCCGCGATCGCCACCGTGGACAACCGATGGGCGATGATCACCGCTGTGCGACCGCGCAGCACGCTCTCCAGCGCCCGCTGCACCAGCCGCTCGCTCGGGATGTCCAGGCTCGAGGTGGCCTCGTCCAGCACGATCACGGCGGGATCGGCCAGGAACACCCGCGCGAACGCGACCAGCTGCCGCTGCCCCGCCGAGAGCCGTCCGCCACGCTTGCGCACGTCGGTGGCGAAGCCGTGGGGCAGCGCCTGCACGAAGTCGTACAGACCGACCGATCGCGCCGCGGCGAATACCTCCGCGTCGGTGGCCTCGGGCCTGCCGAGCCGGATGTTGTCGGCCACCGAGCCGGAGAACAGATAGGACTCCTGTGTGACCATCACCACGTTGCGTCGCAGATCGGCATCCGACAGGTCGCGCAGGTCTACGCCGTCCAGGGTGACCGCGCCGCCCGAGGGGTCGTAGAACCGGGTCAGCAGCTTGGCCAGCGTCGACTTACCCGCGCCGGTAGAGCCCACCAGCGCGATCACCTGCCCGGCGGGGATGTCCAGGGTGAACTCGGGCAACACAGGTCGCGAATCCGCGGTGGTATCGGACCGGTAGCCGAACCACACCTCGTCCATCCGCACCGCGCCCGACGCCTTGCCCAGCGCCTGCGGCTGCGCGGGCTCCGGCACCGACGGTTCCTCCTCCAGCACACCCGAGATCTTCTCCAGCGCGGCCGCCGCGGACTGATAGGCGTTGAATACCTGGGCGAGTTCGTCCAGCGGACCGTAGAACTCGTTGAGATACAGCAGGTAGGCCGCCAGCACGCCGACCGCGAGATCGCCCTCGATCACCCGCCACGCACCGACCACGATGACGGTCACCGTGGTCAGGTTGCCGAGCAGTTTGGTCAGTCCGGCGTAGTCGCCCATTCCGCGCATCGCCGCAGTGGTTGCCTGCCGGAATTCGGCGTCCTGGATCGCCAGCACCGACTCGTTGCGCTGCTCGCGGCGAAATGCCTGCACCGCCCGCATGCCACCCATCGACTCGACGAACTGGACCACCACCTTGGCGATCGCGCCACGGGTGCGGCGGTAGCCTGCCCGCTGTCTGCGCTGCGCCCACCGCGTGACCAGCACCAGCGGCACGAAGCCGGCCAGCACTATCGCGGCCAGGACGTGGTCCAGATAGACCAGCAACGCCGCGATGGTCAGCACCGAGAGGATCGCGCTCAGCGCCTGATTGAGGGCGCTCTCCAGCAGTTCCTGCAGGGTCTCGATGTCGCCGGTGAGCCGGGCGACCGCCTTGCCCGAGGTGTACTGCTCGTGGAAGGCGACGCTGAGGCGCTGCATATGCGTGAACGAGCGCACCCGCAGGTCGAACAGCACGCTCTGGCTGAGCCTGCCGGAAACCCGCAGGAACGAGAAGGTCGTGAGCACACCGAGGAGCACCGAGCCGAGGTACCCGGCCGCGGTCCAGGCGAGCGGCGCCCAGTCACCGGCCACGCCCCGCGCGATACCGGTATCCAACCCGTGCGCGACGAACAGCGGAGCCGACACCATGGCGGCGTTGTCCACCACGATGAGCACCAGCGCGAGCGCGGCCGGCCTGCGGTAGGGCCGCAACAGGTCGAGCAGCAGTCGCCGGGATCGACCGGCCAGCACCAGGTTTCCGGTTTCGGTGATCTCCTTGTCCTCGTTCGCGATGCCGCGCCAATCGGCTGCCTCGTCCTCGTGGCCGGAAACATCCTGCACTGCTTCGTCTTTCGACATGGCCGTCTCGACGCTCATCGCTGCGCACCGCCCATCAGTTCTCGGTATCTCCTGCTGGTCCGCAGTAGCTGGTCGTGGGTTCCGACGGCCTCGATCCGGCCGTCGGCGAGCAACGCCACCCGATCGGCCAGTGCCGCCGTAGACGGACGATGCGCCACCAGCAGCGTGGTCGCGTCGGCCAGCACGGCGCGCAACCGCGCCTGCACCCGTTCCTCGGTTTCCACGTCGAGCGCGGACAGCGGGTCGTCGAGCGCCATGATCCGGCTGCGCGCCCCGGTGAGCACCGCACGGGCCAGCGCGAGTCGTTGGCGCTGCCCGCCGGACAGGCTCAGACCCTGCTCACCGATTCTGGTGTCCAGGCCCCACGGCAGGTTGTCCACGAACTCCGCGGCCTGGGCGACCTCGAGCGCGCGGCGCACCTCGGCGTCGGTGGCGGACGGATCGCCGAGCGCGACGTTCTCCCGCACGCTCGCGGAGAACAGCACCGGGTCCTCGAACGCCACCGACACCAGCGATCGCAAGTCGGCGACCCGCATCGCCGCGATGTCGATGCCGTCGATGGTGATCGCGCCACCGGTCACGTCGTACAGGCGCGGAATCAGGTTGAGCAGGGCCGTCTTTCCGCTGCCCGTCGCGCCGACCAGTGCCACCGTCTCACCGGGACGCACCTTCAGCGACACATCCCGCAGCACCGGATTTTCGGCGTCGGGAAAGGCGAAACACACTCCCGTCAAACGCAGTTCGCCGACGATGCGCTCTGGCAGGTCCACCGGGTCGACCGGGTCGGTGATGTCGATCGGGGTGTCGATGATCTCCCAGTAGCGGTCGGCCGCGGTGCGGGCATCGTTCAGCTCGGCCAGCAGGAAGCCGGTCCAAATGATCGGCCACTGCAGGAAAGTCGCCAGTGTGATGCCCGCGACCAGCGTGCCGAGCGTCATCGCGCCGTGCGCCACCGAGTAGCCGCCGTAGCCGAGCGCGAACGCGATCGCCAGCTTCGGCAGGCTCACCATGGCCGACCACAGCGTCGCGTCCAATCGCACTTTCAGCAGCTCGGTCTTTTGCAGCTCGCGCGCCTGAGCGGTGAACCGGCCGCCGAAGAACACGCCACGACCGAATGCCTTCAGTACCCGCACGCCCTGCGCGGACTCCTCGGCCGTGGTGGCCAAGTCGCCGGCCTGGTCCTGGGCCCGCCGCGAAGCCACCGAGTACCGGCGCTCGAAGCGAACGCAGATGCCCACCAGCGGGATCGATACGATCGCGAAGATCAGGCCGATCTGCCAGCTCAGCGCGACCAGCGCGATGAACCCGATCGGGATGGTCAGGGTGTGGACGAGCAGGAACGGGCCCGCGAAGGATACGAACCGCCGCATGGTGGACAGGTCGTCCACCGCACGCGAGAGCAGCTGACCCGACTCCCACGCGTCGTGTCTGCCGATCGACAGCGTTTGCAACTTGCGGAAGATCGTGGCCCGCAAGGTGATTTCGAACCGCGTGGCGGGCGCGGCGATCAGCCAGCGACGTCCCCACACCGCGCCCGCCTCCACCAGACCGAGCACCACGACGACAGCCACCGGCCCGAGCGCGCCCGCGAGATCGCGGTGCGCGACCGGACCGTCGATGATCCGCGCGATCATCAGTGGAATCACGACGGCCGTCAGGCTCGCGAGCAGCGCGAGACCACTCGCGGTGAGCAGGATCCCGAGCTGCGGACGCAGGTACGGCCAGAACCGGCGCAGCGACCCTCCGCGCCTGGCCGCGGGCCGCGGTGATCTGTCGGCCTCCGGTTCGGCCGACGAAATATCCACTGCGACAGACAAAGCTCCCCCTCGAGGTAGGTGATTCGCGGCGCGGAGCGGGCCCCTCGGTGATGTTCGCATCGAGGTCCGATATTTCAGGGTCGCACCGGAGCGAGCATCGACCAACCGATTTTTCGGCCATCCCCGTTCAGCCATTCCCATTCGGCCATTCCACTGCCTGCGACCGCCGAGCCGACAAGCCGACAACCTCGAGTGACCTCGAGGTCAAGGCATCGGGACCTGGACTGGATGGCGTGCTGATCGTCGCCGGATACCTGCGCGTCACCGATCGCGACCACTGCCTCGACAACCGCCGCGAGGTGGTGACGCCGGCCCGCACTCGACCCGGCGGAAGCTACGGCCGGACGCCGTCCGGCTGCGCCGCTATCCGACGACCGCCCTCTCGGACTCCCAATCTCGGTGCGCGTCCGGGAATGCCTGCTGCTGGTGACCGCCGCGCAGCGTGCCCTCCAGGTAGGCCGCCCGGCAGGCGCGGCGGGCGATCTTGCCGCTGGACGTGCGCGGAATCGAGCCCGCGGGCACCAACAGCACGTCGCGTACCGTCACGCCGTGTCGCCGCGCGATCGCGGCGCGCACAGTGTCGGCGACCGGTTCGGGCTCGAGCTTGCCCGCGCCGGCATTGCGTTCCGCGACGATCACGAGTTGCTCGGAAGTGTCCTCGGGGTCGAACGTCAGTCCGGAATGACTGTCCTGGTCGAAGACCAGCGCGGGCAGTTCGTTGGCCGCCACCGAGAACGCCGCGACGAATCCGGGGCGCAATACCTGGCTCGATTCCTGGGCGGAGAACTCCAGATCCTGCGGGTAGTGGTTACGTCCGTCCACGATGACCAGGTCCTTGACCCGGCCGGTGATGTACAGCTCGCCGTCGAGGTAAGCGCCGAAATCGCCGGTGCGCATCCAGTTGGCGTCCGGCGGCGCGCCTTGCGCGTGACTGCCGTCGGCCAGCCGAGCCGCCAGCTTCGCACGGAATACGGACTCGGTCTCCTCGGGACGCCCCCAGTATCCGATGCCCATGTTCTCGCCGTGCAGCCAGATCTCGCCGACCGCACCGTCGACTCGCTCGGTGCCATGCTCCGGATCGACGATCACCGCCCACTGCGACAGCGCCACATACCCGCAGGACACCTGGGCGATGGCATTGTCGGCATCCGGCGCGACCTCGATCATCCGCCCGGCGTTCAATTCGGCGCGGTCGACGTGGACGACTTTCGCCTGGTCCTCGGCCCTGGTCGCCGACACGAACAGCGTCGCCTCGGCCATGCCGTAACACGGTTTGATCGCCGTCTGCGGCAATCCGTAGGGCGCGAAAGCCTCGTTGAACTTCTTCATCGAGGACACCGAGACCGGCTCGCTGCCGTTGATCAACCCGATCACATTGGACAGGTCCAATTCTTCGCCCGGCTTCGGCTTGCCACGCACCGCCGCGTGCTCGAACGCGAAATTGGGTGCGGCGGAAAAGGTTCCGGCACCATCGGAGGCCGCGGCCAACTCTTTGATCCAGCGATACGGGCGGCGCACGAACGCGCTCGGCGACATGATCGTGATGAACCCGCCGCCGATGGTCGGCAGGATCACGGACAGCAGGCCCATGTCGTGGAACAGCGGCAACCAGGTGACCCCACGCGAATTCTCGGTGACGCCGATGGCGTCGATCATCTGCAACAGGTTCGTGCCCACCGCCCGGTGGGTGACCTCCACACCCGCGGGCGTCCGGGTCGACCCCGAGGTGTACTGCAAGTAGGCCACGCTGTCGATATTGATATCCGGCCGCGTCCACGACGCGCCGACGCCGTCCGGGATCGCTTCCACCGCGATGATGCGCGGGCGCCGCGACGCGGGGAGATGGCGAAAGAATTTCCGCACCCCGCCGGCCGCGGAACCGGCGGTGAGGATCGCCGCAGGCGCACAGTCACCCAGTACCGCGTGCAGCCGATCGGTGTGGCCCTGCTCCTCCGGATCGAACAGCGGGACCGCGATATTGCCCGCGTACACCGCGGCGAAAAGCGAAACGACATAGTCGAGCCCTTGCGGAGCGAGGATCGCTACCCGGTCGCCCGGACACGTCACCTGCTGCAACCGAGCCGCCACCGCACGAAGCCGCACACCGAACTGGCGCCAGGTGAGTTCGAGGTACTCACCGTCGCGTTCGCGCGAGTAATCGATGTAGCGGTAGGCGAGGTCCTCGCCGTTCTCCGCGCAGTGCTTGTCGACGAAGTCGATCAGGGTCTTGTTCCCCCTGATTTTGATATTGCCCTGATCGTCCAGATAGTCGTCGAAGGTTTCGTCGATCATCGCCTTATCCTTTTCCAACACACCAGCATGCAAGCCGTGCAATGACACCGAACACAGGTCGATAACGAAGCGTCGGGAAGGCTAGCAGGAATTCCGCCCGCCTGCGGTCAGTATCGGCCGAAGGCCAGCGCGACGTTGTGCCCGCCGAAGCCGAACGAGTTGTTCACGGCGTAATCGATACGGCCGGGCCTAGATTGGCCGCGGACGACATCCAGATCGATCTCGGGGTCCTGATTGTCCAGGTTCAGTGTGGCCGGCACGATGCCGTCGCGCAGGCTCAGCACGGTGATCACCGATTCGAGCGCGCCAACCGCTCCGATGGAGTGGCCGAGCGCCGACTTCGGCGCGTAGACCGACGGGTGAGTGCCGATGGCCTTGTTGATCGCGCGGGCCTCTGCCGTATCGCCCACCGGCGTGCCCGTCGCGTGCGCGTTGACGTGCGTGATGTCGTTTCTGGTCAGACCCGCCGTCTGCAGCGACCGCGTCATCGCGCGCGCCGCGCCGCAGCCCTCGGGATCGGGCGCGACGAGATGGAAGCCGTCGGAGGTGATGCCGGCGCCGAGCAGGCGTGCGTGGATGGTCGCGCCGCGCGCCTTGGCATGCGCTTCGGTCTCCAGCACCAGCATCGCGCCCGCCTCGCCGAAGACGAAGCCGTCGCGATCGGCGTCGAACGGTCGCGACGCGCGCTTGGGTGCGTCATTGCGGGTGCTCATGGCTCGCATCATCGTGAACGCCGCGACCGCGATGGCCTGGATCGAGCCCTCCACCCCGCCGGTGACCACCATGTCGGCGTCACCCATCACGATCATCTTCCAGGCGTTCGCAATCGCCTCCGACCCCGATGAGCAGGCCGACACCGTCGTCGCCACACCGGCTCGCGCGCCGAGTTCCAGCGCGACGCACGCCGCGGACCCGTTCGGCATCGCCGCCTGCACGGAATACGGCGAAACCTTCCGGTAGCCGCCGTTGTTCAGTTTGTCCCGCGCGTCGATGATCGCCTCGGCGCCGCCGAGCCCGGTGCCGATGGACACGCCGAGACGGTACTTGTCGACCTCCGGGCTCCCCGCGTTGCACCACACCTCGCGAGCGAGCACGATAGCCATCTGCTCCACGTAGGCCAGTCCGCGCGTCTCGCCTTTGGCCAGGCACCGGGCAGGCTCGACCTTCAGATGACCGCCGATGCGCACCGGCAGCTCGAACTGGTCGATGAAGCCGTCCTCCAGCAGTTCGATGCCGCTCTCGCCATTGAGCAGACCCTTCCACGTGGAGTCCACGTCACCGGCAATGGATGTGGTCGCCGCGAGGCTGGTGACCACAACGGGCGGGAACTGTCCGTTTCTGGTGGAAGAAATCTGCATTTTCGCTCACTTTCCCTAGCGTCGCTCTGGAACGGCATCGAGCAAAAGCGCCGCGCGAGCGCGCCACCAGGATCGTGGGCGGCCCGCGCGGATGGCACTGGAGCGCAGGCGGAACGACCGATCACCACGACATCGCGCGACCGGTCCTGTGATTATTGAAAACATCGAACCGATAGCACTGCGTGACACGCGGACCGTATCAGGTGCTCGGGACGTCGGTCGCCGGTTCGCCGATCACCTCGGACGACTCGAGTACCCTGCTCCCGGGCACAGGATGCGCGCGGGAGCGTCCGGTGTGGACGCGAGAAAGGGAAGGTCGTTGACGGGCGCGCGGATGGTCGGGCTGTTCGCCGGAATCGGTGGACTCGAGCTCGGTCTCGGCAGGCACGGCTGGCACACCGAACTGCTGTGCGAGATCGAGCCCGGCGCCCAGGGCGTGCTCGCGGCCCGCTTCCCGGACGTGCCGCTGCATTCCGACATCACCCGGCTGCGCGCGATCCCGGCGGGCACCGAACTGGTCGCGGCGGGATTCCCGTGCCAGGACCTCTCCCAGGCCGGCCGCACCGCAGGCATCACCGGCACCCGCTCGGGTCTGGTCGACGAGGTGTTCCGGCTGGTGCGCCGCAAACGCGGTCCGCGCTGGCTGCTGATCGAGAACGTGCCGTTCATGCTGCAACTCGGCCGCGGCGCGGCGATGCGGCACATCACGAGCGCGCTCGACGACCTCGGTTACACCTGGGCCTACCGGGTAGTCGACGCGCGCGCGTTCGGATTGCCGCAGCGGCGGCAACGTGTGCTGATGCTGGCCTCGCGCACCGAGGACCCGCGCCGAGTGCTGTTCGGTGAGGACGCCGGACCGCGTACGGTCGGCGATCCCACGCACGATCCGTGCGGCTTCTACTGGACCGAGGGAGTGCGCGGGCTGGGCTGGGCAGTGAACGCGGTGCCGACGCTGAAGGGTGGATCGGCGCTCGGTATCGCGAGCCCGCCCGCGGTCCGGCTGCCCTCCGGCGAGATCGTCACGCCCGGCATCACCGACGCCGAACGCCTGCAGGGTTTCGACCCCGGCTGGACCGCGCCCACCACCGACGTGCCCGGTGTGCGGAAGGGGCATCGCTGGAAGCTGGTCGGCAACGCGGTGAGCGTGCGGATGGCGGCCTGGGTCGGCTCTCGGCTGGCGACACCGATGGACCTGATCCCCCACGATCAGCCGCTCGCGCCCGGCGCGCCGTGGCCGGTCGCGGCGTGGGGGCACGCCGGCACAGCCTTCAGGGTGCCGGTGTCGACCTGGCCGGTGCACGAGCCATACGAGGACCTGAGCCATTTCCTCACCGGCGCGCAACTGCTCTCCGCCCGCGCCACCGCGGGGTTCCTGCGCCGGACGAGCATGGGCAGCCTGCGTTTTCCATCCGGTTTCCTCGCCGACGTCGAAAGCCATCTCGAACGGATGGGCGGCTGGGCAGCATGACACGACGCCCCGGTACCGACGCGGCCACCAGCGCGCGAATGGCCCGCCAGCGGCGCACCGGAACCGATCCGGAACTCGCGCTGCGCCGGGAACTGCACCGGCGCGGTCTGCGCTTTTTCGTTGATCGACCCCCGATCCGCGGCCAGCGCCGACGCGCCGACCTGGTGTTTCCCCGCCGACGGGTTGCGGTCTACGTCGACGGCTGTTTCTGGCACCGCTGTCCACAGCACGCCACCGACCCGAAGAACAATGCCGAATGGTGGGCCGCCAAGCTGGCCGGAAACGTGGCAAGGGACCGCGCCACCGACGCGACGCTGGCCGCGGCGGGCTGGCGAGTCGTCCGTATCTGGGAGCACGAGGACGTGGTGACCGCGGCCGATCGCGTCCAGGATGCGCTTGCGTCCGGGTAGCCGGAAAGACGTGCGCGACCGGGCCTGGCTCCCGGCACGGACAGCAGGCAGCACAATGAGGTCGTGACGCGTGGCCCGAAGATCACCTACCGACGCCTGCGACCGGCATCGGTGATGATCGCGCTGGCCATCGCGCTCGCGGCAGTCTGCTATTCGTCCTGGGTCCTGCAATTCGTGCTGAAAATCGACCTCGACCCGGTCAATTCCTTCCTCAGCGAACTGGACGCGGAGGGCAAGCCGTACCGGCAGGTGTTCGCGACCGCCGACGCGATCACCGGCGCGGCTCTGATGTCGGCCACGATCGCGGGGTTCCTGCTGTTCCGGCGCCGCAGGCTCACCACGATCGGCTGGGTGGCCTTGTTCTGCTTCGGTGCGTCGACCATCGCCGACGTCCTGCTGCCGTTGCACGATTGCGCTCCTGGCGCGGCCGGGTGCGGTGGGCCCAGCGAACTGTTCCCTCAGCTACATCAGCCGCACGCGCTGACCAGCACGCTGGCGGTCACCTCGGTCGCCGTCGCGGCCTTCGCGTTCAGCCTCGCCGCGTTCCGTTACCGGCGCTGGTGGATACTGCGCGAATTCGGCATGGTCGCGCTGGCGATCGGGTCGGCGGCGACAGTATGGCTGCTGGTTGCCGACAACCTGCCCGGGAACTACGCCCTCGGGATCGCCCAGCGCATCCAGGTCGGCGCGATGTCACTGTGGTTGCTCGCGTTGGCCGCCGCGGTGATCATCGAGGCCAGGGAGTGGACCGATCCGGGCTGATCTCGGCCGCGACGCAGGCCCGTGCTGATTTCGGCCGCGACGCGGGCCCGTGCGATGCTGTCGCGCATGAGTGATCGCGTGAACATCTCCTCGGGTTCGGAGTTCGAAGACATCGTCGGCTACTCGCGGGCAGTCCGGCTCGGCAATGTCATCGCGGTCAGCGGGACCACCGCGTCAGCACCGGGCGGCACCGCCATCGGCGGCGACGACATCGGTGAGCAGACCAGAGAAACCCTGCGCCGTATCGGTTCCGCGTTGACGGATGCGGGCGCGAGCCTGGCCGACGTCGTACGCACCCGCATCTTCCTCACCGACATCGCGCGCTGGCCCGAGGTCGCCAAAGCGCACGCCGAAGTATTCGGTGCGATCCGCCCCGCGACGGCCCTGTATGAGATCAAAGCGCTGATCTCCCCAGCGCTGCTGGTGGAGATCGAGGCCGACGCGATCGTCGCCGAGTAGAAGGTCCGGCCCGGCACCACCGGCGAGGCGTTCCCGGTACCGCTGGCGGGGCATTCCCGGTACCACCGGCGAAGCGTCGGACCCGGTGTTCCGTCGAGATCGGCCGATCTCATCGCGCCCGCCGGTGACCGATTCGAGTGACCGTCCTCAGCACGCTGCGCGGCCTCGTGCAGCACAGTTCCCGGCCTGGGCTCCTGATGTCTGTCGAAGAACAGCGGGATGGCATCGGGAGACACTGCCAGTTGGAGTTCAGTGACGGCTGGCCCAGACCTGCTTGCTGTGCGCCCCTGCCCATCGAGACGGCGCGCCGGGCTTGCTGTAGCTAGGGTCGAGACCGTGACAACGGCACCTTCGCAGACCCCCGTGCAGCTCGACACCGTCGCCGAGGCGACCGCACGCCTGCTCGACACTATCCGCAGCCTCGAGCCAGGCGCGGTCGCCGAGCCGTCCCTATTGCCCGGCTGGACCCGCGGTCACGTGCTCGCCCACTTGGCCCGCAACGCGGACAGCCTGGTCAACCTGCTGTTGTGGGCCCACACCGGCACCGAGATCCCCCAGTACGCCAGCCCTTTCCTGCGCGACCACGACATCGAGGCAGGCGCGCCCCGGCCGCTCGCCGAGCAACTCGTCGACAACGAGACCGCCGCGGCACGCTGGCTGGGCCTGGCGCGTTCACTGACCGATGCCGCCTGGCAGACGCAAGTACGGACCCGCCAGGGCCACTCGATCTCCGCGACAAAGGTCCCCTGGATGCGTTTGCAAGAGGTCGAAATTCACCATGTCGACCTGAACGCGGGCTATCAACCGTCCGACTGGCCCGCCTCATTCGTCGCCCGCATCCTTCCCTCGGCGGCTGACGACCTGACCCGCCGCACCGCTGACAGCCCCCTGGAACCCTTCACCCTCCAGTCCACCGACACCGACTTCACCACCACCATCGGTCCCTCCCCCGCCACTCGAACCATCTCCGGCCCGGCCCACTCCCTGGCCACCTGGCTCATCGGCCGCAGCCCCGGCTCCGACCTGACCGGCGATCTCCCCACCCTCCCGGCGTGGAAGTGAAACCGAAACGCGGAACGCCGCCTGCGGCAACGCGATGCCGCAGGCGCCGCCGTGCCGGGTAGCCGCCGACCACCCCTAGAGCGCTGCTCTCAGTCGAGAAATGGCGGAGAAGTGCACCGCGTGAACAGTGACCGGTCCGAGGCTCACTGGTTCGAGCGCAGCTGCTGCACGGGACGCACTCCCTCGAGCCATTCGTTGATTGCTGCCCACACGGGATAGTCCGGTTCTATTACTTGGAAGTGGTCTGCTTCAGGCGCTTCGATGTAGTCGACGCGGTCTCCTGCGGTACGCGCCCGTTCCACGTATCGGCGGCTTTGGTCCACGGGCACGCGGGTGTCGCGGGTCCCGTGCACCACGAGGTGGGGGCGGCCGAGCGGGAGGAGTTCCGTCGGTGAGCACTCGGCGTGGAGGGGCTTCGCGTGTTCGAGCGCGACACCGAGGAAGACATCGGTGGCGCCCTCTCCCAGTCCATCTCGCTGGCACCATTCGAGGTCTGTGATCGGCGCGAGCGCTACTGCCGCGTCCACGAGCCCGGCCTTGGCGGCCAGCAGCGCGAGGTGTCCTCCGGCTGAGTGGCCGATGGCCACGGTCGGCTTTCCGTTCGGCACCGGGGCCCGTTTCTCGAGCGCGAGCGAGACGTCGTCGAAGGTTCGCGGCCACCCGCCGTCATCGCCGGGCTGTCCCTCGGTGCGCCGGAACTCGACATTGCCGACTCGCCATCCCTGCGCCGCCAGGACTTGGCAGAGGTCATCCATGAGGTGCAGATCGAATCGGGAGCGCCACCATCCGCCGTGCAGCATCGCGATGGTGCCGCGTATGTGCGGTCCGCTGGCGGGGTGGATCTCGGTGAAGTTGCTGGGGTAGGGACCGTATCGGAAGATCTCGGGCACGCTTACCACGCTCCGCTGCGCACTGCGCGGATTGCGGACCCACCCGTGGCGCCGATAGACGATCTACTTCCGAGGCTCGGCAACACGCACACCCTCCAGACCTGCGAGCACTTCCTGAAGGGAACCACCACCGTCGCCATGGAACGCGATCGGGACGATACCGGACGCCACCGCGGTCGCCGCGCCACCACCCGAACCCCCAGCCGAACGCGACGTATCACGCGCGTTCAGCGTCTCCCCGAACAACGAGCTCACCGTGTTCCACCGGAAGAACCCCTCCGGTATGGCGGTCTTCCCGACGATAATCGCCCCCGCCTCACGAAGACGGACAACGAGCTCGTCATCCGCCTTCGAGACCGTCACCTCCTCGAGTGCCGGCACCCCCAGCGGCTGTGAACTGCCCTCGACCGCATAGATCTCCGACACCGTGATCGGAACTCCATCCAGCGGCAGCGAAGAACGATCCCCGGCATCCCGGTCGGCTTCATCCGCCTCCCGCAGCGCCCGCTCATCAAAGCGATAGATGACCCCGTTCACCACCGGGTTCACCAGGTCACACCGGGAAAGGCTGGCCTCGACCGCCTCCCGGCGAGAAAGCCGCTTCTCGCGGTACGCCTGCTTGAGCTGAGCCGCGGACAATTCATACACTTCTGTCATTTCAACCCTGCTCTGCGGCTACCCGAACACCGGCGGATCCGAAAAGGCCAGTGACGTATGCCCTATTCGTTTCTGTCGTTCAATGTATGACACATGAATCGGCCCGTCAACGATCTTCTCCGTGGCAAGGGCGGCATCGACGCGATCATCTAGGCCTCATGCTGGCACTGGCTTTCCGGTTGAGCCAGTACACCTTTCGCGCGACCGGCTCGCCCGCCATGTGCCGCCGGAACGTCCCCCCGCGAGATCGGATCGGAAAGCATCCGAGGAGTTGGTTGCCCGCAGATACCCTCTTGGCGCTACGGGTGGCGACGGATTCGATGCTGTCAGCCACATTGATCGAGCCGCGAAGGGGGTCTCTGCTCACATGAACAAGGAGGGCACCATCGTCGACCGGGCGCTATAGCTGCCCAGCCTCGAAGAGTGCGTAGGACTCCTGGTTGTCCTGCGCGAACGTTGTGCTGTAGTACTCCTCGGTCACCGTGATCTTGCCCTCGGCATTGATCTTCAGCCACACAGTGCCGTGCATAACGAAGTCTTTCCCCGTGGCCGGCATGGCAGCGAGGTCTCGGGCGAAGGTTCCGGTGGCGACCCAGGTCATCAGCGCGCCGTCGTCGGTCTCTCGGACTTCGCGGGGCGTCATTCTGAAGTCCGTGATCGAGTTGTGCCAGATGGCGCTGTGCTCAGCGATCGCGTCACGTCCCGACCTCCCGAAACGGAAAGCGTGATCGATGTACACGCCATCCTCGGTGTACTGAGCCGCGAATTCTTCTGGAGTGGCATTTCCCCAAGCATCCGCCCACGCGCGAATGACTTCTTCATAGTTGGCCATGTCGGTTCATCTCCGGATCAAGAATTTTCTATCGTTCGGCCGAATTGTCGGCGCATCCCCGTATCGGCGACCTCGCAAATCTAGCTGGCCTCGCATAGGGATGAGTGTTCGCGATCGGAACACTTCGGCACCGCGAACAGCGGGAGCATGGATCCATCAGTCCCATGGAAGGTAGCTGCACATGCAAGAGACCGAATGCGTTGTCGCCGACACAACATTGACCACTGAGCAACTCGGCCACCTTCGACACTTCGATAACCTGTCCCGGCAACTGCCCAACGACTGGTCACTGATGCAGGGTAAGGCGAACGGCCAGGATGATTTCGGTGGCTATCGCTTTCAGCTCGCCTACATGGCTTACGCCCTGGCCCTGACCCATTTCCATCGGCTACCGAACGCGCCGGGCGTATTCAAACCGGTCCTCGAACGCCTGATCGACAAGCTGCTGTTGCCCGAGGTCTGGATGTACTGGCGCGATTCCAGCCGCGGTGGGTCGGTGTTCAACGCCCATCTGTCGGACGGATACCACGAACAATGGGATCCGGTTGTCCGCGAAAACATCATGTACAGCGCATACGTCCAGTCCATCACTTTGATGTACCACTACCTCTTCGGTGATGACCGGTACGCGCATCCAGGTGCCTTGACGTTCGACTATTGGTCGTTCTTCTGGGGCGGAGAACCGAAGCGGTTCGAATACGACGAGCATTCCCTCAACGAGCAGATCTACTGGCAGATGGTCGAGAGCGGGTATCTCGGCGTGGCCTGTGAGCCCAACTGTGTATTTCAGATCTGCAACCAGCCGGCGATTCTCGGCTTCCGCATGCACGATCTGGTTACCGGTGAGAACGTTGCTGCGGAAGTGACCTACAGCTACGAGAAGACATGGTCGCAACTGGGGCGGCTCGATTCGACCGGGCACTACAACATGCTGATTTCGCGGAATCCCCGCCAGATGATGCCGAACGAGGCACCGTCGACCTGGGTGGACGCATGGTGCGGAACTCTGATGAATATGTGGAATCGTGAATTCGTTCGAGAGCACTACCCCAACCAGATGAAGGACCTGCTGGTCGTTGGTCCGGACGGAACGAAATCGGTTCGCTTCACACCTGATCTGGAAATCATCCCAGGTCGGCCCGTCGTCGCCGACTTCTGCGATTTCGGGTGGGCTGCGACGTGGGCATCCGAGATGGGCGACACCTCGACGCTGGACGGGCTGCTCGCCCATGCCGACCGTTTTATGAACCCCACCTGGCGCGACGGCGGCCTGTTCTACCCCCGCAACGACATCCAGTGCGACCAGGCAGGCAATCGAATCGAGGTCGAACCACTCACTGGCAACGTTCTGCTCGGATACGCGCGGTTGAATGTGCGTGACGGCCTCTGGGGCTTCTACAACAAGCCTTGGGACGCTGCGCATTTCACCGAGCCCACGCTGACCGCCGTCGCCGGCGACATCGCGGTGAGCCGAGCGCGATTCACTCCGAGCTCGGGCACGTTGATCTTCCGCATTCAACGACATGCCGACAGAGACGGTGACGGTTCGATCATTCTCGGCAATGTCGCCGACCGAGAGCGGTGGACGTTGCGGGAACGTGGAGTCATCGTCGCGACCGGTGGAGCCGGTGCCCCGGTCACGGCCGCTGACAGTGCGCAGGGAATCGAGATCGAACGCATCGACGTCGACATCAGGGTTCGGGTGCCTGCGGGTGCGCCACGGACCTTTGACCTCGAGGTGTCTCCGTTGCAGGGATCGAGCGAATGAACGAGACGACCGGCACCCCCGCCCGGCGGTACATAAGCGGTGCGTTCGACCTCACCGACCACAACGGTTACGAGGTGAGCGAAAGGACCTATCGCGGGCGCTACGTCGTGGTTTTCTTCGGATTCACGCACTGCAAGATGGTGTGTCCGCGAGCGCTGCACCGGTTGTCGGCCGTACTCAACTCCCTGGGTCCGCTCGCGGATCGAATCCAACCCCTGTACGTGACCGTTGATCCCGACCGGGACACGCCAGAGGTGATGAAGGAGTTCCTGTCGCCGGACTATCCGCGGTTCACAGGCTTGACCGGTTCGACCGAGCAAGTCGACAGAGCCAAAAAGTCTTTCCGCGTATTTTCGACGACGGTCGCCGACCCCGACGACCCGGACGGCTACCAGATGCCGCACTCGGCGTTTACCTATGTCATGGACCCGGACGGCGCTTACCTGACCCACTTCACCGACGCGGTCGACGAAGCCGAACTGGTTACTCGCCTGACCGCGATCCTGCGACGCCCTGCTTCACGCTGAGACGAGGGTGGCGGAGCGTTCGCGTTGTCGGAGCCAGCGGCGTCGGACTGAAAGGCTCCCTGCTGCCCGGCCAGTGACCGACTCGTGCGCCTGTGCACGAGGCAGGCAACCGTAGTTGTCACCACTGACGCGGGGCATCCCGCTGAAGCCCAGGAACGTCGATCGGGCATTCGCTCAGCTGGTGGAGAAGGCCCGCGTCCGGCCGCTTCGGTTGGACGATCTGCGGCACTCGTGCGCGACATTGTGAGAAGGCCCCTCCACATATCTTGGGTTCTAGGGGTCATCGCAACACCCCAGTTCAGGGGAGATTGCGATGGTCTTCAAGACCCGGGCTGATCGGAAACCGCAGGGGCCGAGGAAGTTGCGGGCTGAGCGGGCGGAGTATCTGCGTCTTGTGGAACTCGGTTACAGCAACAGGGCGGCATCGAAGATGGTCGGCGTCAACGAACGTACGGGGCGTGAGTGGCGCAACGGCCGTGATGATCCCCAGCGCAGGAGGCTGCCCGCTCGTGTCGAGCGGGCAGCCTCTGCCATGAGGTCGCGGTATTTGAGCGAGGACGAACGCATCCGCATCGCCGACCGGCGGCGAGAGAAGGCCGGTATCCGCACGATCGCCGCCGAACTAGGACGCAGCCCGTCCACGATCAGCCGTGAGATCCGCCGCAACGGCACCGTGGGTTCGAATGGGCAGCTGGCCTACCGGCCCCACGCCGCTGCGGCCCGCGCCGACGCGCGTCGGCCGCGCCCGAAACTACGCAAGACCGCCCGCTACCCCGAGCTGGCCGAATTCATTCAGCAGCGGCTGGACAAGCGGTGGAGCCCGGAACAGATCTGCCAGGCTGTTCGTGAACACTTCCCCGACCAGCCGGAGCTGCACGTGGTCCACGAGACCGTCTATCAGGCCCTCTACGTGCAGGGCCGTGGTGAGCTGCGTCGTGAACTGGCGCGAGTGCTGCGCACCGGCCGTACTCGCCGCAAGCCGCACCGCCAGGCCAGCAGTCGCCAGCCGAGGTTCACCCACCCGATGGTCATGATCAGCGACCGGCCCGCCGAGGTCGAAGACCGAGCCGTACCAGGCCACTGGGAGGGTGACCTGATCATCGGGAAGGATGGCGCCTCGGCGATCGGCACCCTCGTCGAACGCAGCACCCGCTACGTGATGCTGGTCCACCTGCCGGACGGTCGTAGTGCCGAACACATGCGAGATGCGTTACAGCGCACTGTCACTCAACTTCCACCTCATCTCATGCGGTCGTTGACCTGGGATCAAGGCAGCGAGCTGGCCGAGCATCACCAGTTCAGCATCACCACCGACATTCCTGTCTACTTCTGCAACCCGGCCAGCCCATGGCAGCGCGGCTCGAACGAGAACACCAACGGCCTGCTACGGCAGTACTTCCCCAAGGGAACCGACCTCTCCCAGCACACTCGCGACTACCTCGACGCCGTCGCCGTCGAACTCAACGGCCGACCACGCAAAACGCTCGGCTGGGATACCCCAGCCGAGCGCCTGGCTAAGCTACTGGCGGCATAACTCGACCACCAGTGTTGCGACGACCCCTCGAATCCGCCTATTGCGGAGGGGCCTTCTACCTGTGTGCGCCCGAAGGGATTCGAACCCCTAACCTTCTGATCCGTAGTCAGATGCTCTATCCGTTGAGCTACGGGCGCCGGTGTTATTCAGTTGTACCCGGTTTCCCGGGTGTGGCGGAGGCGAGAGGATTTGAACCTCCGGTCCCCGTGAAGGGACAACTCATTAGCAGTGAGTCCCATTCGGCCGCTCTGGCACGCCTCCTGGAGCCTTCTCTTCGAGGGCACCGGTCCTTTCGAACCGCCGAGCAGAAAGGTTACAGCAGCAACCGCACAGATCACAAAACGACTGGTCAGCGCAGGTTACTGTCGAACCAATCGAAGATTCTGGTCTGCGAATCGAGCGCATCGGTGTCGTCGTCGGTGTCCGGGGTGTCGGCGCGGTGATGCAGACCGGGGTAGGTGACGACCAGGCTCGCGACGGCGGCGCGGGCGGTGGCGTCGCGCAACTGTTCGACCTGGGCCGGCGGGGTGGCCGGGTCGTCGGCACCGAACAGGCCCAGCCAGGGCGCCTGCAGCAGCGGGGCGGACTGCACCAGAGCATCGGCCCGCTCGGCAAGCGGTTCGACGATGCCGCGCGCCGCCACACTTACCGCGGCCCCGATCGGACGGTTGGTCGCGACCAGGAACGCCGCTGTTCCCGCGGAGTCGAAACCGAGCACGCCGACGGTGTCGGGGAACACGCCCCGCCGGGTCAGCCAGTCGAAGCACGCGTCGAAGTCGTCGAACAGCTCGTCGCCGAAGACTCCGCCGCCCGGTTCGCCGTTCAGCTGGTGGAACAGATCGGGCGCGACTACCGTCCAGCCCTCCCCGGCCAGCGCGTTCATCAGCTCACGCAGGGCGCCGGTCAACTCCCGGGACTCGTGGAGCACCACAATCCCGCCGCGAGCATTTCCCTCCGGCTCCACCACGGTGATGGGCACCTGCCCGCAGGCAGTCGGTCGCTCGTCTTCTTGGTGGCTTGCCCGTAGCGGGGCTATATCGTCGTAGGTGCCCGACATGAAACCAGCGTAGGGCGAATTGCGACACTTCGGTAGAAAATCGCATGTGAGGGCCTGCGGCCAAGACAATTTCCGGTACGCTGGCCGGGCCCTGTGCGGCGCAGATTAGGGTTGGAGTGTGACAGCGCAGATCAGGCCGGACCTAGATTCGATCCCGGCGTACACCCCCGGCCGCAGCAATCCCGGCGCGGTCAAGTTGGCCAGCAACGAAACGACCTTCGGTCCGCTGCCCGCCGCCGTCAAAGCCATCGCCGAGGCGGCCGAGTCGGCCAACCGGTATCCGGATAACCAGGTAACGCAGCTGCGCGCGGCGCTGGCCGACTTTCTCGGGGTGGGATTCGACAATGTCGCGGTCGGCTGCGGCAGCGTGGCCCTGTGCCAGGAGCTGGTGCAGATCACCTGCGCCGACCCAACCGACGAGGTGCTGTTCGCGTGGCGCTCGTTCGAGGCGTACCCGATCGTGACGAAGGTCGGCAATGCGATCGCGGTGCAGGTACCGCTCACCGCGGACCAGGTGCATGATCTGGACGCAATGGCGGCGGCAGTCACCGAACGAACCAAGCTGATCTTCGTCTGCAATCCGAACAATCCCACCGGCACCGCCGTCGGCAAGGCGGAACTGGTCCGGTTCCTGGACGCGGTGCCGCCGCATGTGCTGGTGGTGCTGGACGAGGCGTACTACGAATACCTGCGGCTGGCCGATCACCCCGACGGTGTAGAGCTCGGCCGGACCCGACCCAATGTGGTTGTGCTGCGTACCTTCTCCAAGGCCTACGGGCTGGCCGGCCTGCGGGTCGGCTACGCGGTGGGCGATCCCGCCGTGATCACGGCGCTGCTGAAAGTGCACATCCCGTTCAGCGTGAACCGGCTCGCGCAGGCGGCGGCGATCGCGTCGCTGGAGGCACGGCACGAATTGCTCGATCGCACCGATGTTCTGGTCGCCGAGCGCGAACGGATGCGCGACGCGCTGGTGACGGCCGGGTATCGGATGCCACCGAGCGAGGCGAACTTCGTGTGGCTGCCGCTGGGCGAGCGCAGCGCCGAGTTCGGCGAAGCGAGCGCGGCGGCCGGCGTACTGGTACGGCCCTACGGCAACGACGGTGTCCGCGTCACGGCCGGCGACCCGCACGAGAACGACCTGTTCCTCGACTTCGCCGCCGATCCCGCGGTAACGGCGCGGTTCCTCGGTTAGCGGACGCCGAGCGCGCCCGCGATCGTCGGCCAGGACAGGGCCAGCTCGTCCTCCCAGTACGGCCAGGAGTGTGTGCCGGTGGCGCGGAAATGCGCGGTGATCGGGATGCCGAGCGAACGAAGCCGGTCGGTGAGCCGCTGGGTGCACACATTGGTCGCCGCCTCCAGCGGACCGCCGAAACCGATGGCGCTGGCGAGGTCGACATTCGGGGTCCCCGGCACGTCGTGCACGCCGGGCAGACCACTGCCCACCGACAGGTAGATCGTCTTGCCACGCAACGCGTCCGCGTGCAGCGTGACGTCGTGGGCCAGCCAGGCCGGGTCGTCCTGGTTGCCGAACATGTTGTCCGGCTCACCCATGTAGGTGGCGACCACCGCGCGGGCCTGCGCCTGACCGATATCGGTGCCCATCGAAAAGCAGCCGCTGTGCGCCGCGATCGCGGTGTAGAGCTTCGGCTGGCGGAACGCCAGCATCATCGCGGCCTCGGCGCCCATCGAGACGCCCATGACCGCGTTGGTGCCGTTGCCGTTGAACGTCGCGTCGATCAGCGGGGGCAGTTCCTTGGTGAGGAAGGTCTCCCACATGTTGGTGCCGAGCACCGGGTCGGAATGCTGCCAGTCGGTGTAGAAGCTGGCGGGCCCACCGACGGTGAGCACCACGTTGACGTCCTTGTCCGCATAGAAGCGGTCCGCGTGCCCGAGTTCGGTCCAGTTGTTGCTGTCGCGGCTCGCGCTGCGTCCATCGAGCATGTAGACCGTCGGGCGGGGCCGGGACCGATCGCGCGGCAGCAGCACCTGCACCTCGACCACCCGGCTCATCGACGGAGACGCGACGAACACCCGCAGCCACCGATCGTTGATCGGCTCGACGCGGTCGATCCTGGGCGTCGCGGGCTGTTTACTGGTCGGTTCGGCTGGACCCGGGCCGTCCGAGGAGCCGGTGTTCACCGGCGGAGCAGTGCCGGGCGCCGCCGCGACCTGGGGAGCGCCGAACGCCACCACACCCGAAACGAGAGCGGCACCTACCAGGACGCTGGAGACCCAACGCCGCACCCTGCGGCCAGACAGCATGCGAACCATCCTGCCAGAGCCTACCGGGGTGGTGCGCCCGCAATAGTCAGCCGACGTTCGCCCGTCGGGCTCATCGGGCGGCGAGGCTGTTGCGCCAGCGCCGTTCTACTCCGGCGAACCGCCATACACCGGCCGCGACCACCCAGGTGAGCACGAAGAGCCCCACGATGATGTAACCGAGATCACCCAGATCGAGTTGGCCCACCCAGGCGATGACGCCTGATTCGACCTCGAGTTTCTCGGCGACGAGCGAGACGATTTCCTGCCCGCCGATCAACAGGGCGATCGCGACCGACAGACCGGTGATCACCAGGTTGTAGTAGATCTTGCGAACCGGCTTGGCGAACGCCCAGTCGTAGGCGAAGCTCATGAACGATCCGTCCAGTGCGTCGAACAGCGCCATGCCCGCAGAGAACAGCACGGGCAGTACCAGGATCGAGTACCAGGGCAACCCGGTCGCCGCCGCGCCGCCCGCGATCACCAGCAGACCGACCTCCGTGACGGTATCGAACCCGAGGCCGAACAACACGCCCACCGGATACATGTGTCTCGGCTTGCGAACCAGACCGATCACCGGCCGCAATACTCGGTTCAGCAGGCCACGGTTGTCCAGTTGCCGTTCCAGCTGCGCTTCGTCGACCTCGCCGTGGCGCAGCTGCCGGAAGACGCGCCAGATCCCCACCAGCGACGCGAGATTGAGCAGGCCGATCAGGATCAGGAAGGTGCCCGACACGCCGGTACCCCACACACCGCTCCACTGGTGCAGTGCCGAATCTTCGTCCTCCAGGTTGGTCGCGAGGGCACGCACCCCGACGGCGAGCAACGCGACGAGCACGAACACGACGGTCGAGTGGCCCAGCGCGAACCAGAAACCCACCGTTTGAGTCTTCTGTCTCCCGTTTTCCGCCAGCAATTTTCGCGTCGTGTTATCGATTGCGGCAATATGGTCGGCATCGAACGCATGGCGCATGCCGAGGGTGTAGGCAGTCGCTCCGAGTCCGACCCCGAACACCGAGCCCTGGATCAGGAAATTGCCCGGCGCCACAAAGACCAGGAGCGTTCCCCAACCGAGAACGTGCAGCGCGATTATGGTGGCTGCCATCCCGATGACGCTCCGCACGGCCGACCCCCTGGAACCCTCGAAAAGCAAGTCGGCCAACGATACTCGACGAAAAGCAAGTCGGTCAACGATACTCGATATCACCGATGCTGGGCCGCTCGTTCGGCCGATCCAGCAAATCCAGCAAATCAAAATAAATCCAGCACACCGCCAGTACACCAGCCGTACCCTGTGCGTCGAGCCCTTTCCGGGCATCTGACCAGGACCGGCAGGATTGTTTATCCACACTACCGGTGTCGAGGTCGCCGCGCTGCCCCTCGACGCGGTGACCGGACCGTCCGCCCAGTTCACCGGCGGGAAAGGTCATGCGCCATCCAGGCGGGTGTCCGGCACAGCTGCTGAATCAGCCGAGCCCGGCCCGAACGGGGTTCGGACCGGGCTCGCAGATCACGCTCATGGCGGAGACGGAGGGATTTGAACCCCCGGTCGCTCTCGCGACGCTCGCTTTCAAGGCGAGTGCATTCGGCCGCTCTGCCACGTCTCCAGGGACCTGATCGTAGCGGACCGCTCAGCCGGAGTGCTTACCGATTTCGGCATCCACGCGTCCGAAGGCCTCGCCGATCACCTCGAGCTGGGCCGGAGCGAGCAGATCGATGAAGTGGCGGTGGACGGCTTCGACATGGCCGGGTGCGGCGGCCGCCAAACGACGCATGCCCTCGTCGGTGAGTTCGGCGACCACGCCGCGACCGTCCTCCAGGCAGGTGTTGCGGCGCACCATCCGCTGCTCCTCCAGCCGCCGGATCTGATGGGTCAGCTTGCTGCGCGAGGACAGCACACCGTCGGCCAGTTCGCTCATCCGCAGCGAGCAGTCCGGGGCCTCCGAGAGCAGGACCAGGATCCGGTATTCGGCGATGGTCAGGTCACTGTCGTGCTGCAGCTGACGATTCAGTGCCGCCATCAGACGCTGGTGACCGTCCATATACGCGCGCCAGGCGCGCTGCTGCGCTGGGGTGAGCCAGCGCGGCTCGGACACCGTTCGACCGCTCGATTCGGTATGCACGGTGGTCATTCTATCCGCGACGAACTCCGCAAATCGGCGATATCGCAGGTCAGCGCACTGTAGACAGCAGCGAGCGGCCGACCGTGCCCAGGTCGACGCACCCGGAGAGTCCCAGCGTGGAGTCCAGATCGGCGAGCAGTGCCCGCAGCGCGTGCCGGACGCCCGCGGCGCCCGCGAGACCCAGACCGTAGGCCCAGGGCCGCCCGTACAGCACAGCCTTGGCGCCCAGCGCCAGCGCGACGAGCACATCGGAGCCGGTGCGCACGCCGGAGTCGAACAGTACGTCGGCACGGTCGCCGATGGTGGCCACCACCGTGGGCAACGCCTCCAGAGCCGCGATCGAACCGTCGACCTGGCGGCCACCGTGGTTGCTCACCACCACCGCGTCGGCACCCGCCTCCACCACCTGCCGCGCGTCATCAGGGTGCAGGATGCCCTTTACCGCGATCGGCAGATCCGTCCATTCCCGTAGGCGCGCGAGGTCGGCAGGCCGCAGGGTGTGGTTACCGAACAGCCCGACCCAGGTGAGGATCGCTGTCCGCATCGCCTCCTCGCTCTCCTCCGGCGCGGCCGGAAGCAGGGCACGGAACACCGGATCGGAGAGGTAGTTGGCGATGCCTTTGCCGTGCAGGAACGGCAGGTGTGCCAACTCCAGATCACGGGGACGCCAACCGAGGGCGGGGGTATCCACGGTCACCACGATCGCCGAGGCCCCCGCCCGCTCGGCGCGCTGGACGAACGAACGAGCCAGCTCGTCGTCGGCGGGCCAGTACAGCTGATACCACCACGCACCGGCGGCGGCGCCGACCTCTTCGATGGTCGAGGAGGCGGCGGTGGACAGCACCGTGCCGATGCCGAGTTCCTTGGCAACTTCGGCCACGATCACCTCACCGCCCTCGTGCAGCAGTTCGAGGACGCCGATCGGCGCGGTGAGCACCGGAGCGGCCAGCCGGGTGCCGAGCACCTCGACCGAGAGATCGCGGGCCCCGGGGCCGGTCGCGCCGCGCAGCATCCGCGGCAGGATGCGGTATCGGTCGAAGGCGGACCGATTGGCTACGGCGGTGCGCTCCGCGGAGGCGCTGCCCGCCACATACGCGAAAGCCGCCGGGTCCAGCCGCTCCCGCGCGAGCGCCTCCAAACCCGCGGCGGTCATGGGCAATTCGGGAAGAGCGCCGCCTAGGCCGCCCAGGTATATCTCGTTCTGAAAATCGATGAAGCCGCCGCTCATCCCCGGAACGGTAGTCCGTGGTGCCGATCAGTGCAGGCTGGTTGCCGGATTGCGCTCGCACCGGGCGCAACGTCCGGACCCGGTGCCGAGGCGACTCAGGGGTCAGCGCGCGGTGATCCGAACCGGCGGAGCACTATGGCACGGTGCGTGCCATCAGCCTGAACGGATTCGGCGGACCCGAAGTGATGTCCTGGACCGAGGCGCCGGATCCAGCGCCCGGCCACGGCGAGCTGTTGATCGAGGTAGCCGCGGCCGGCGTCAACCGGGCGGATCTGCTCCAGCGCCGCGGTCACTACCCACCCCCTGCCGGTGGTAGCCCGATCATCGGCCTGGAGTGTTCCGGTGTCGTCGCCGAACTCGGCGACGGTGTGCATGACTGGGTGGTCGGTGATCGGGTGTGCGCGCTGCTGTCCGGCGGCGGTTACGCGGAACGAGTCGTGGTGCCCGCGACCCAGGTGCTCCCGGTGTCCGACGGCCTGGACCTCGGCGCGGCGGCTGGACTGCCCGAAGTGGCGGCCACCGTGTGGTCGAATCTTGTGCTGACCGCGGGCCTGCACGCGAATCAGCTGGTGTTGATCCACGGCGGCGGAGGCGGTATCGGCACGCACGCCATCCAGGTCGCCACAGCGCTCGGCGCGCGCGTCGCGGTGACCGCCGGGTCGGCCGAGAAACTGACGCGCTGCGCGGAGCTGGGGGCGAGCGTGCTGATCAACTACCGCGATGACGATTTCGTGACCGTGCTACGGGCCCAGAAATCGGGCGCCGGCGGTGCCGGTGCCGACATCATCCTCGACAACATGGGTGCGGCCTATCTGGGACGCAATGTCGACGCACTCGCCGACCACGGCAAGCTGGTCGTGATCGGCATGCAGGGCGGGGTCAGTGCGGAGCTGAATCTGGGCGCGCTACTGCGTAAGTGGGGCACCATCCACGCCACCAACCTGCGGGCGCGGCCCGCGACCGGCGTCGGCGGCAAAGCCGAGATCATCGCCGCGGTGCGCAGGCAGCTGTGGCCGTTGATCGCCGACGGCACCGTCGTCCCGGTGATCGCCGCCGAGCTGCCGATCGAAGCGGCGGCCGACGCGCACCGGCTGCTGGACTCCGGCGAGGCGTTCGGCAAGGTGGTACTGCGGGTGCACGAACTCTGAGGGCCGGACCGCTCACTCCAGCGCCAGCAGCGCCCTGCCGAGCTGGTCGATCTCGAACTTGGTGGTGTAGGGCGCGAGGCCGACGGTCACGGCGCCGCCCTCGTCGTTGACGCCGAGCGCGTCCAGCAACCTGCTGCCGCCGTGCACGCCGCTCACCGTACCGATCCGGTTGTCGGCCAGCTTGGCCGCGACCTTCTCCGCCTGCATGCCGGCGAGCGTGAAACTGACCGTCGGGATGCGGGTGGACGCACGGCCGATCACGGTGAGGCTCGGGATCGAGCTCAGCATGGCCATCAGGTGCTCGAACAGTTCGTCGTGATAATCCTGCAGTGAGGTGATCGACATCTCCAAGCGCTCGCGCCGGGTTCCGCGCGCCCGTTCATCGAGCCCGGCGAGGAAGTCGATCGAGGTGGTCAGGCCGGCCAGCAGCGCGTATTGATGCCCGCCGACCTCGAGCCGTTCGGCGCCCTTCGCATAGGGGTTCAGCGACATCGACGGGATCCGGTCCAGGAACGCCGGGTCGCGAAAGACCAGTGCGCCGATCTGCGGACCACCCCAGGCCGGCGCGCTCAGCGCGACCACGTCGGCGTTCAATTCGTCGATGTCGATCAGCGCGTAGGGGGCGGCACCGAACGCGTCGGCCACCAGCAGCCCGCCCACCTCGTGCACCCGATCCGCGGCCACCCGCACCGCGGGCGCCGAGCCGACGATGGGCGAGGCGGCGGTGAGCGCGACCAGTCGCGCGGTGGGACCGATCAGTTCCTCGAACTGCCAGGACGGCATCTCGCAGGTCTCGATCTCCACCTCGGCCCAGCGCACGTGCGCGCCGTATCGGTTGGCGATGCGCAACCACGGCGCGACATTGGCCTCGTCGTCCAGCCGGGACAGCACGATGCCGGTGCCGAGCCCGAGCCGAGAGCTCAGCGATTCGGCGAGCCAGGCGAGCAGGACCGCGCGGTCGGGGCCGAGCACCACGCCCGCCGGGTCGCCGCCGACCAGGTCCGCCACCGCCTCGCGGGCAGCGTCCAGGATCGCCGCACTGCGCACGGCGGCGCTGGTGCGGCCGACATGCGAAAACGAAGAAGTTCGGAAACCCGTTGATACGGCACGGGATACCGCATCCGGAACCAGCATGCCCGCTTGCGGGTCGAGGTGGATCCAGCCGTCGCCCAGGGACGGTATCAGGCCCCGAACCCTCGCGACGTCGTAAGTCATGTTGGCCACTCTAAGGGCAGCGGGCGAGCCTGTATAACCGCGTTCCCCTCCGCGAAGCGGTGGGCGCACAGCGACCTGGGACTCAGCATGGCAACCGACTTTCGAGAAATCCGAACCACACGACCCGAACAGAATAGAGCGCCGAGCCCGTGCCGGGGCGCCGACCGGGCAACCTCCGGTGCGCGCTGTCGCATCGCGGCACCAGGAGCACCGGCTTAGCGCGTTCGCGGCGGACGCGACATGATGGGAACCATGACGCACTCGGACGAGACACCGGACCATATCGTCGTCGTCGGCCCGAACGGCAGGCCGTTGGCCATCCCGGCGGCGCCTGGATCGGACACGCCGTACACCGCACAGGTGGTGACCGGCAACGATAAGAAGGACCACTCGGACGACCGTGATGATTCGGGCGAATCGCTCGCCGACATGGTCGAGCAGCCCGCGAAGGTCATGCGGATCGGCACCATGATCAAGCAGCTGCTCGAGGAGGTCCGCGCGGCTCCGCTCGACGAGGCCAGCCGCAATCGGCTCAAGGAGATCCACACGTCCTCGGTGCGGGAGCTGGAGCAGGGCCTCGCCCCCGAGTTGCGGGAAGAGCTCGAGCGGCTTACCTTGCCGTTCACCGACGATGCCGTCCCGTCCGACGCCGAGCTGCGGATCGCGCAGGCGCAGCTGGTCGGCTGGTTGGAGGGACTGTTCCACGGCATCCAAACCGCGCTGTTCGCTCAGCAGATGGCTGCGCGCGCCCAGCTCGAGCAGATGCGTCAGGGTGCGCTGCCGCCCGGTCTGCACGTCGGCGACCCGCGCGGCGGCCAGGGCAGTCAGGTCACCGGCGGTTCCGGCCAATACTTGTGAGACCGCCGAGGTGTGTGTGCCACGCGGCGGCGGCAAGCCGCCGGGGTAGTCTCGTGCACCGTGCCCGCCGCTGCCGCTCGCCCCGACTCCGACCCGAGTGCGGTGCGTCCCGAAGAGAGCTCAGTTGGTTCCGATGACCGAGCGCGTACCGACGACGATTCACCGATCGAGCACACCCTGCGATCCGACGATTCGGCGCAGGAGAATCCGGTGAGCGCGACGACGCCGGAAGCCGAGGCCGCACACACCGGTGCGACCGTCGCGAGGATCGTGCCGGACTCGCAGACGTTCCGGCGCGCGTTCCAGGACTTCGCGGGCGGATTCGCCCAGCGCGAGCTGTGGCTGTCGCTCGGCTGGCAGGACATCAAGCAGCGCTACCGCCGCTCGGTGCTCGGCCCGTTCTGGATCACCATCGCCACCGGGCTGCAGGCCATGGCGATGGGCGTTCTCTATGCGGCGCTGCTCGGCCAGCCGTTGCGGGAGTACCTGCCCTACGTGACGGTCGGGCTGATCATCTGGAACGTGATCAACGCGAGCATCCTGGAAGGCTCGGAGGTCTTCATCGCTAACGAGGGCCTGATCAAGCAGTTGCCGTCCGCGCTGAGTGTGCACGTCTACCGGCTGGTGTGGCGACAACTGCTGTTCTTCGCCCACAACATGGTCATCTACCTGGTCTTGCTCGTCGTCTTCGGCCTGTGGCGCCAGCTCGGCCCGCAGACCCTGCTGGCGATTCCGGCGATCGCGCTGATCTTCCTGAATTCCGCGTGGGTGTCGATCGTGTTCGGTATTTTCAGCACCCGCTACCGCGATATCGCGCCGATTCTCAGCAGCACCACGCTGATGTTGTTCGTGCTGACGCCGGTAATGTGGACGACCAAGACCCTGGAATCCCAGGTCGGCACCGGGGAGCGCGCCAAGCTGGCCGAGCTCGTGCCGACATTCCACTATCTCGAAATCGTCCGGGCGCCCCTGCTCGGCGAACCGTCGCAGCCGCGGCACTGGCTGATCGTCGGCACGATCACCCTGCTGGGCTGGATCGTGGCGATCTTCGCCATGAGGCAATACCGTTCGCGCGTACCGTACTGGGTATAGGAGCGCCCCCGATGAGCCGTGTGAGTATCGAAACCCAGGACGCGTGGGTCGAATTCCCGATTTTCGACGCCAAATCGCGGTCGCTGAAAAAGGCGTTTCTCGGCAAGGCCGGCGGCGCGATCGGACGCAACCAATCCGACGTCGTCGTGATCGAGGCGTTGCGCGACATCACGCTCTCGTTGCGAGAGGGCGACCGAGTCGGTCTGGTCGGGCACAACGGCGCGGGCAAATCGACGCTGCTGCGGCTGCTTTCGGGCATCTACGAACCCTCCCGCGGCAGTGCGCGCATTCGCGGGCGGGTCGCGCCGGTCTTCGATCTCGGCGTCGGCATGGATCCGGAGATCTCCGGTTACGAGAACATCATCATCCGCGGCCTGTTCCTCGGGCAGACGCGCAAGCAGATGCTCTCGAAAATCGAGGAGATCGCCGATTTCACCGAGCTGGGCGAATACCTGTCCATGCCGCTGCGCACCTATTCCACCGGTATGCGCGTCCGACTCGCGATGGGCGTGGTGACCTCGATCGATCCGGAGATCCTGCTGCTCGATGAGGGCATCGGCGCGGTGGACGCGGAATTCATGAAGAAGGCGCGGCTGCGGTTGCAGTCGCTGGTCGCCCGTTCCGGCATTCTGGTTTTCGCCAGCCACTCCAACGAATTCCTCGCGCAGCTGTGTGATACCGCGCTGTGGATCGACCACGGCCAGATTCGCTTGCGTGGCGGCATCGAAGAAGTGGTACGAGCCTATGAGGGGCCGGAAGCGGGCAACCATGTGGCGACGGTGCTGCGCGAAATGGAAGCCGAACGGGCCGAAGGCACCGAACGAGAGTTGGAGCGGAATCAGGCATGAGCGGTCAGGCCCGGAGGCGGCAGCGAAGCGTGACCACGCAAGGCCCCGCTCATGCCCAAAACAAACACAGCATGAGCGGTCAGGCCCGGAGGCGGCAGCGAAGCGTGACCACGCAAGGCCCCGCTCATGCTGGAAAGGCTGCGGCATGAGTGAGCCGGCCGGACAGGACACCCCGATCGACGAAAAAGCGCAAGCGGGGACCGGCTCCGTGCCGACGAAAGGTCTCGACGATCTCGCTGCGGACTGCGCGCTGCCGAACGCCGGCACGGATGCGCGCATCGTGGCGGTCGTCGTCACGCACAAGCGGCGTGAATTGCTCGCCGAGTCGCTGAAAGTCGTTGCGTCCCAATCGCGGCCGGTGGACCACCTGATCGTGGTCGACAACGGCAACGAATCGGAGGTCGAAGCGCTGGTCCGCGACCAGCCGCTGGAATCCACCTATCTGGGTTCGGCGCACAATCTCGGCGGCGCGGGCGGGTTCGCGCTCGGCATGCTGCACGCCCTGAGCATCGGCGCGGACTGGGTGTGGCTCGCCGACGACGACGGCAGGCCCGAAGGCCCGGACGTGCTGTCCACGCTGCTCGATTGCGCGGACCGGCACGGGCTGGTCGAGGTGTCACCCGTGGTCTGCGATATCGATGAACCCGACCGCCTCGCCTTCCCGCTGCGCCGGGGCGTGGTGTGGCGGCGGCTGCGCTCGGAACTCGGCGACGAGGACTTCCTACCCGGGATCGCCTCGCTGTTCAACGGCGCGCTGATCTCCGCGAAGGCGGTCGACGTGATCGGTGTGCCGGACCTACGCCTGTTCGTACGCGGCGACGAGGTCGAGGTGCATCGCCGCCTGGTGCGCTCCGGCCTGCCGTTCGGCACCTGCTTGCAGACGGCATACCTGCACCCCAACGGTGCGGCCGAGTTCAAACCGATTCTCGGTGGCCGGATGCACACGCAGTACCCCGACGACCCGGTGAAGCGTTACTTCACCTACCGCAACCGCGGCTACCTGATGTCTCAGCCCGGCATGCGCAAACTGCTGCCCCAGGAGTGGATCCGCTTCTCCTGGTTCTTCCTGGTTACTCGCCGCGACCCAGCGGGTCTGCGCGAGTGGTTCCACCTCCGCTCCCTCGGCCGCCACGAGCAATTCGGCAACCCCGAGTAGTCGCGGAAGTCGGAAATTCGGTTGCGTGGGTGAGAGGTTGGATGCGAGGGTTGGGCGACTGCGAGAGAGGCAAGGAGGTGTGGACCGTGACGAGGAACGTGCGGATTGTCGTGTCCGGGCGCGCTACGCATGCGGCCACACGAAACTCCTGCTCATTCTCCCTTCGCTGAACCTTCTTCGGGTTCGGCGCCCGACGAAGGATTCCTTCCATCATGGTCGACTACGACCTTCTCGTCCCTTACGGCTGGACCGAAGCCGTTTCCACCCACTACGCCTCGATGATCGAGGAAGGCTGTGTGCCTGCGCGGGTCATTCGGATGGACCGCGGCGAATGCGACGTCGCGACGCCGAGCGGGGTCGCCCGCGCCCGCTGCCCACGCGCGGATTCCGAGGTCAGCGGGCTGTGCACCGGCGACTGGGTGAGCATTGATACCGATTCCTCTGTGCGGCGACTGCTTCCGCGCCGCACGGTGATCGTGCGGTCGTCAGTGTCCGGCCGGTCGCAAGGCCAAGTACTCGCCGCGAACGTCGACACCGTGCTGATCTGCACTGCCGCCGACGGCGACGTGGACCTCGGCCGCATCGAGCGCATGCTCACACTGGCCTGGGAGAGCGACGCCCAGCCGATCGTGCTGCTCACCAAGGCCGACGCGGCGATCTATCTTCCGCTCGAGGAGGTGCGGGCCGTCGCGCCGGGCGCGGCCGTGCTCGCCGTGAGCGCCGATACCGGCGCCGGGCTCGATGTGCTCGTCGCGATGGTGGCGGGCACCGTCGCGTTGATCGGCCCCTCTGGTGCTGGGAAGTCGACCCTCGCCAACGCGTTGCTGGGCGCCGAGATCTTCGCCACGAACACGGTCCGGGATGCGGACAAGAAGGGCAGGCATACGACGGTGCACCGGGAGCTGAGGCCGCTGCCCGGCGGTGGCACGCTGATCGATACGCCTGGGCTGCGTGGCGTCGGATTATGGGATGCCACCGAAGGCATCGAGAAGACGTTCAGCGACATCGAATCCCTTGCCGCTCAGTGCCGTTTCGGCGATTGCGCACACCGCGGCGAACCGGGATGCGCGGTGCGGGACGCGATCGACAACGGCGAGCTGACCCAGCGCAGGCTGGACAGTTACCGCAAGCTGGCGCGGGAGAACGAATGGATGCAAGCGCGCACCGACAAGCGGTTGCAGGCCGAACGCGAGCGGGCCTGGCGGGACATCACCAAGCAGCATCGCAAGATGTTCCGGGAGCGGAACTCAAAACGCTGATCGCACGACGCTGATCGCACCGAGGCACGGTAGGGTCGCCCTCGCACTGTTCGCTATCTGGGAGGGATAGATGAGTCATCCTGGCGGGTACCCGCCTCAAGGCCAGCAGCCCGGGCAATGGCCTGGACAGCCGGCATTCGGTCAGCAGCCGCCAGTCGGCCAGTACTCGCCCTCGCAGGCGCCTGCGCAGTACGCGCCGCCGCCCGCGGGGCAGCATCCGAGCCAACCGCACCTCGTGCAGCCGCAGGCAGGGCAGCCTACGCCCCAATTCGGCCAGCCCGCACCGCAATACAGCCAGCCCGCACCGCAATACGGCCAGCCGCAGCCGTATGGTCAACCTGCGCCGTTCGGGCAGCCTCAGCAGTTCGGGCAGCCCCAGCAATTCGAAGCGCAGCAGGGTTACGGCCAGCCGGCCGATCCGCCTGGCATCACCATCGACGCCTCGTACGCGGGCTGGGCGTTCCTGCTCGCGTTGACCAAGCCGAAGATCCTGGTCAACGGCCAACGGGTGCCCAATACCCGCTGGGGCGCGAACCACATCCCGGTGGGGCCCGGCCAGTACCAGGTCCGGGTTACCACCCCGTGGTTGTTCGATATGGGTCCGGCCAACGTGACCGTGCCGATCGCCGAGGGACAGGCCACGCGCTTCTACTACAAGGCGCCGGTGGTGGTCTTCCTCAATGGCGCGATCGGCCCGGTTCCGCAGAAGGCTCCGGGCATGGTGTTCCTGTACATCGTCTGGGCAGTGACCGGGCTGATGATCCTCCTGAACATCCTGCTGGTGTTCGCGACGCTCTGAACCGGAAAAAGGGCACCGGCATGCCGGTGCCCTTTTTCGGCTCCTTTATGCAACTGATTGCATAATCTACGCTTGGTGTGCAGGCGTGCGACGCCGCGGGCGGCCTGCCCGGGGGCACACACGAAGGAGCAAGTCACATGACGGAACCGGGATCCAAGGCGCTGGCGGGGCGGACGATGATCATGTCCGGCGGCAGTCGCGGCATCGGTCTGGCGATCGCCAAGCGGGCCGCGTCCGACGGCGCCAACATCACGCTGATCGCGAAGACCGACCAGCCGCACCCCAAGCTGCCCGGCACCATACACACCGCCGCCGCGGAACTCGAGCAGGCGGGTGGGCAGGTGCTGCCGTTCGTCGGCGATGTCCGGATCGATGATTCGGTGACCGAGGCCGTGCGCCGGACAGTCGAGCGGTTCGGCGGCATCGACATCGTGGTGAACAACGCCTCGGCCATCGATCTATCGCCCACCGCTGCGCTGCCGATGAAGAAGTACGACCTGATGCAGGACATCAATTGCCGAGGCAGCTTCCTGCTGTCCAAACTGAGCATCCCGTACCTGCGCGAATCGGCGGACGCCGGACGCAACCCGCACATCCTGACCCTGTCCCCGCCGCTGAACCTGGACCCGAAGTGGGCGGGCATGGCACTGGGCTACACCATCGCGAAGTACGGGATGTCGCTGACCACACTGGGCCTGGCCGAGGAACTGAAGGGCGACGGCATCGGCGTCAACTCGCTGTGGCCGCGCACCACCATCGCCACCGCGGCGGTGCAGAACCTACTCGGCGGCGAAAAGGTGGCCGCCACCTCACGCACCCCCGACATCTACGCCGACGCCGCCTACCTGGTGCTCACCTCACCGAGCAAGGAAACCACCGGCAACTTCTTCATCGATGATGACGTTCTGGCCGCCCACGGCATCACCGACTTGGACAAATACCGCGTCACTCCGGGCGACGCCGAACTCACCACCGACCTCTTTCTCTGACCAGCGACAGCCGGCTCGGCGATGTTCAGTGTTTCCATATCGCCGAACCTTGGTCACTGAGCGACGGGAAGCCGTTCCATGCACTGCCGCGCGGTGGCGTCATGCCGGGTAAGTGTGGATCTCGGTTGCTTTGAGCGCAGCCCACAACTGCGCCCCATTGTGCAGGCGCAGCTCGGCGACGGTGGCGGGGGTGACGTCGGCGAGTACCGGTGGACTGCCGTCGAGGCGGACGCGGGTGGTGTGGGCGTGCTGTTCGAGGCCGACGATGGTGACCGGCCACGTGTTTCGTGGGCTGCCCGCGGGTTGTTCGGGATGCAAGCTGACCGCGCTGGGCGCGAACGCGACATGCACTGCACCCTGGCGTGGTTCGGCTATCGTGAGTGCCCCACCGCTGACGAGGTCGACGGTGGTGTCGTGCGCTGAGCCGCGAAAGAGGTTGAGGCCCACCAGGTTCGCGACATAGTCCGATCGCGGTCTTCGGGCCACCTCGCTGGGCGGTCCCTCCTGGACGACGACACCTCGCTCGAGGATGACCAGGCGGTCGGCAAGCACCATGGCGTCGAGCGGGTCGTGGGTGACCAGCACCGTGTGTCCGGTGTAGTCGGTGAGGTGGTGGGCGAGGTCGGATCGGACCTGTAAGCGAGTGCCGGCGTCGAGCGCGGCGAGCGGTTCGTCGAGTAGCAACAGTTGCGGGTCGGTGGCGAGCGCGCGGGCCAAGGCCACGCGTTGAGCCTGTCCGCCGGACAGGGCGCGTGGTTTGGCGCGCACGTGTTCGGTGAGACCGACCCGGTCGAGCCAGAACTCGGCGCGGTCGCGGGCCGCACGGCGGCGTTGCCCTCGGGCACGCAGCCCGAAGGCGACATTGTCCTGGGCGGACATGTGCGCGAACAGCAGGTAATCCTGGAACACCACACCGACCTCGCGTCTTTCCGCGGGGACGAAGATCTTCGGTGGTTGGTCCCAGGTCTGGGCGTCGAGACGGATTCTGCCGTCGGTCAGTGGTGTGAGACCGGCGAGCGTTCGCAGGGCGGTAGTTTTTCCGGCGCCGTTGGGTCCCAGGAGCGCGACAACCTCGCCGGGTGCCACCGTGACGCTGATGCCGAGCTCGAATTGTCCTCGGGTGACCTGTAATTCGGCTTCCAGGGTCATACTGCTCCCCGTATCCATCGGTCGCGCAGCGCTGCGAGCACGGCCACCGACACGGCAAGTAACACGAGGCTCAGCACGATCGCGTCCTCGGGATCGGTTTCCAGGGCGAGGTATACCGCCAGCGGCATGGTGGTGGTCTTACCGGGGAAGTTGCCCGCGAAGGTGATGGTGGCGCCGAATTCGCCGAGTGCGCGGGCCCAGCACAGTACCGCACCCGCGATGACGCCCGGCAGGACCGATGGCAGGGTGACCCGGCGGAAGGTCAGCCACCTCGAGGCACCGAGAGTGGCGGCGGCTTCCTCATAACGTGGATCCGCGGCGCGCAAGGAGCCTTCGACCGAGATGACCAGGAACGGCATCGCCACGAATGCCTCGGCAACCACCACCCCGGCTGTCGTGAAAGGCAGTGAGACACCGAACCATTCATACAAGTGGCGGCCGATCAGCCCGCGGCGACCGAGCACGAGCAGCAAAGCGACACCGCCGACGACCGGCGGCAGCACCAGCGGAACCGTCACCAGCGCTCGGATGAATCCGAGTCCGGGGATTTCGCCGCGAGCGAGCAGCCACGCCAAGGGAATGCCGAAAACGAGACAAATGAATGTCGCGGAACTCGCGCAGACCAATGAAAGGCGAAGCGCCTGGCCGACTTCGGCGCTGAACAACCGGTCGGGCAGGCCGCGCCAAGGCGCGCGCAGCAGCAGCCCGATCAGCGGTAGTAGCAGAAACGCCAAGCCGCAGACTGCAGGCAGCAGCAGGACGAGCGGTCGCCGCCCGCGTGCTGTCCGCCGTCGCGCCGACGTCGAGGTCACGGGTTGTCGAATCCCGCCTTGGTGAATACCGCACGGGCTTGGTCGGATTCGATGAACGTGACAAATGCCGCGGCGGCGGCGGAGTTGGGCGCCTTGGCCAGCGGCGCGACCGGGTAGTCGTTGATCGCCTTGCCGGCCTCGGGGAAGTCGATGCCCTCGACCTTCTCTCCCGCGGCTTTGACGTCGGTGCGGTAGACGAGCGCGGCGTCCACTTCACCGAGGGTGACCTTCGTCAGCACGGCTTTGACGTCTGCCTCACGGGTGTCGGGCTGCGGATTGACGCCCGCGACGTCGAAGACGGTCTTGGCCGCGGCACCGCACGGCACCTGTTCGGCGCACAGTGCGATCTTCGGTTCGGTTTTGCCGAAATCGGCGAGTCCGGTGATGTGGCCGGGATTGCCCTTGGGGACCGCGATTTCGAGGCGGTTACGCACGAATGTCACCGGTTTGGCGGTGATGCTGCCCGCATCGACGACCTGCTGCATGTTCTTCGGAGCCGCCGAGGCGAATACGTCGACGGGTGCGCCTTGCTTGATCTGTTCAGCCAATGCCGAGCTCGCACCGAAGCTGTAGACGACCTTGGTGCCGGGGTGCGCGGCCTCGAATTGCTTGCCCAGTTCGGTGAACGTCTCGGTCAACGATGCGGCCGCGAATACCGTCACCGTTCCGGAGATCTTGTCGGCGGGGGCCGGATCGGACGACTTGTCCGATCCACAACCGACCAATGTCAATGCGACAGCTCCGGTCAGAGCAACCGCACTCAGCGAGCGAATCGTCCTCATCCTCATCAACTTTCCGGGATTTCTACAACAACATGGGTGGACTTCACCGATGCGACCGCGACGCTGCCGACCTCCAGGCCGAGTTCGTCGACCGATTCCCGACTCAACAAGGACACGAGTTTGAAGGGCCCGGCTTGCATCTCGACCTGAGCCATCACCGTGTCCTTCACGATGCGGGTCACGATCCCACGCATCCGGTTGCGCGCCGAGACCGCCACCACCGGGCTACCGGGCTCCGGAGCGTCGGCGTTGGCCTGCAGAAACTCGGCGAGCTCGCGGCCGCTGACGCCTTTGCGGCCGCTGTCCAGCTGGATCGCGGTCAGTCGGCCCTGATCGATATACCGCCGCACGGTGTCATCGCTGACCCCCATCAAAGCGGCCACTTCGCTGATCCGCAGATTCGACACGATTGGCATCATATTGCCGTATCCACGGAATGTATAGCCGTGTGCAGGCGCTGCGGCGGATCGCTATCCACCCGGATGCGCTGGTCGGCAGCGGTGAGTGCGGTGCGAACACGACATCACGGCGTCTGCGCTGCCGCCAGATCCGCTCCCGCGCCCCCAGCTGCTTGTTGACTTGCGCCTAAGGTCGACCCTCATGAGCGATCAATGTTTGTTCTGCGGCATCGTGGCCGGTACGGTTCCGTCCGTTCGGGTAGCGGAGGACGACAGAACCCTCGCCTTCATGGACATCAACCCGGCGTCGGACGGGCATCTTCTGGTCATACCCAAACGGCACAGCAAAGATCTTCTCGACATCCCGGCCGAGGATCTGGCCGCGGTGACGCTGGCCACGCAGCGGATCGCCAAGGCGGCGGCGCAAGTGCTCGGTGTCGATGGCTTGAACCTGTTGAATTGCTGCGGTGCCGATGCGTGGCAGACGGTGTTCCACTTCCATCTGCACCTCGTTCCCCGGTACCTCGACAAGACCAAGGACCGACTGGTACTCCCCTGGCAGCCCGGAGTGCCGGGCGACGTCGACACGATCACGGCCCTAGGAGGCAAGCTCAGCGCGGCTCTGGGTTGAGCCTTCGAACTCCCACAAGGCCATAAACGGGAGGCGCGCTGCGAGCTGGGCTTTGGCAGGCTCTCGGGTTCGTGTTCGGGCCTTGATCTTTTACCCAGACAGTTGGCGACCTGAGTCCGACACTGCCAGCAATTCCTTAGCTAGGTACGCGGAGCGGCGGAACCGTACAAGCGCTCCCAGTTGGCGCGGCTGGTGAGTTCCGGCATGGCGGCGCGGTACTGCGCCTGCACGGCCGGCAGTTCGCCCCGCAGGCGGCGCAGCACGCGCAGGGTGCGGCGGAGCAGCTGACGGGCCCGGGCCTTGTCCCGCCTGCGCACCCGCACGCCGGACTGCGAGGCATCGGTGACAACCACGTGCTCGAACAGCGAGACATGCCACCAGTAGGCATCTTCCCTGGTAACGCCGATGATGCCGGGCTGGGTGCGACCGAGCCACTGGTTGATCGCACGTTTGATCAGCACCAGCAGCACGCGGCTGGGTTCCCCACCGGCACGGCGCAGTTGGATGTCCGCCGAGCGGACCGGAGGTGTCGCCGCCGAGTGCTTGATCGTCTCGGGGTAGTCGCCCCGGCTGGTACGCGCGGCGGCAAGGGCCTCGATACCGCCGTCTTGCAGCACCTTCGGACCTTTCAGGAAGTCCTCGATGCCCTGCAACGTGGTGTGCACCAGGCCGTACTGCATCGCAACCAGATGTTCGGACAGTTCACGGAACAGCTTGCGGGTGATTTCCTTCGCGTCCAGATCCGTGTGCAGCGAGCCGACGATCAGCGAGTTTCGCGTGCTGAAGTAGCGCGCCCAGTCGTCGTAGTCCTTCCAATAGAAGTCCGCGTGCCATACTGCGGCGTTGGGCAGCGTGACCGTGACGAAACCGTGCTCGCGCGCACGGATGCCGTATTCCACGTCGTCCCATTGGAAGAAGATCGGGATCGGCAGCCCGATCTTCGCGACCACCTCGGCCGGAATCAGGCAGGTCCACCAGGCGTTGTAGCCCGCGTCGACGCGGCGCTCCTGGTTCTTCTTCAGCATGCTGGTGTTGCGCAGCGCCTTCGGCACCTTCTGCCCATGCCGCAGCCGGTGCAGGTGCACTTCCTCGGCGCCGACGTTGAGGTAGTCGGGGTTGAGCAGGAACAACATCTGCGCACCGACCAACGTCGGTTCCACGGTCAGATTGGCGAACGCGTTGAGCCGCAGCACCGTCTCCGGCTCGCACAGGATGTCGTCGTCCATCAGGATGACGTCGGCGTGCTCGTTGACGGCGGATACTTCGTAGAGTCCGCGGGTGAAGCCGCCCGCGCCGCCCAGGTTCGGCTGCCGGATGTAGCACAGTTTGTCGCCGAAGGCCGGCGCGACCTCCTGGTAGCGCGGCCGGTTCTCGACCAGATCGGTGCCCTGGTCGACGACGTACACCGCGTCGATCGCGGCGAGCACGGTGGGATCGGACGACAACGCGGCGACGGTCTCGGCGCAGTCCTCGGCCCGGTTGAAGGTGCAGATGGCGATCGCGACCGGTCGCACGCGCTCCGGCGCGGCGGCGGTCCAGGTGAGCTCCGCGATTGCGAGCGCGCCACCGGTGGCGTCGAATTCCAGCCACAGCGCGCCGCCGTCGACGTATTGGTCGAGCGGGGCGCTCAGCGTCACCAGGCCGCTCGCATCGACCCGCGCGGTGTCGATGATCCTGCGGTGCCCCGCGATGTCCGAGGCGACCAACCGGATCTTCGCCTGCTCTGATCGTCCGGCATCACCGGCGACGTCCAGCACCATCGTGGCCCGCACTTCGGTGACCGTGGTCCAGCGCTGCCAGTAGCTGGCGGCGAACCGGCCGAAGTAGGTATTGGTGTGCGCGCTCGCGCCCTTGTCCAGGCGCAGCGTCAAGCGTTCTCGATGCGAGCCACCCTTGACCACCGCGTAGAGGTCGTCGCTCACCTTCTCCGACGGACCGGTGAAGATACCGCGCTGGAGCACGAGCCGGTCCGGCGCCCGATGGTCGGCGCGCAGTGCGGCAGGCGCGTCAGCGGCCGTCGAGCGATCGTTTGATTCGGTAACGGCCTGGGTAGCCGACTGATCCATGAAATCCTCGAAATTCTCATTGTGCCGGACGGGACAGACACGCCCCAGGATGCCTTCACGGCGGGGGTGAGGATATCAACCGCCCCGCGTGCGCGCCCGGCGTGCAGCCACACCGGCGGGTACCCGAAGCATTGCTAAACGTTCGCCGATTCGTTGTCCACGGTGTTGCCAGTATCCTCGCGAGCGCCGGTGAAGACGAATTTGTCGTACGCCCAGTAGCGGAACACCACGGCCACGATCTGCCCGATGACGGTGCCGGAGATGTTGTCCGACAGCGGAGTCGACAGATCGAGCACATACCGCGAGAAACCGAGGCAGCCGAGTTGCAGGCCGATCGCGACGACGTTGAACACCGCGTACAGCAGGTACTCACGCCCCGGGTTGCCGGTTTGCTTGTGCGCGAATGTCCACCACTTGTTGCCGAAATACGTGACCACCGTGGCGACCGCGATAGCGAGGATTTTGGCCGGCAGTGGGTAGTGATAGAGCAGGCCCTCGCCGCCCCAGAACACCAGGAGGTTGTACGTGCCCGCGTCCACCAGGAATCCGATCGCGCCGACCACCAGGAAGGCACCGCCTCGGCGCAGCGCGGTGCGCGCCTTGCCGACGACCGATCCGGACGGCTGCGGCACGGGCTCACCTTCGGCTGCGGTCGACGCACTGGATGGCACGGACCGACGCTACCGCAGCCCGCTGGAGCCGATCGCGCGGGGAAAATCCGGGCCCGCGACGGCTGAGGTCGGCCACGCATCCGCGGTGGGTTCCCTGTACCCTCCCCGTGTTCCCACATTCAGCACCGATCGCGAGGATTGACCCGGGTGGACGCCACCGAGCTCCGTATTGCCGCCGTCGTTCCGTGTCACAACGAGGAGGCTTCGGTCGCCAAGGTCGTCGCCGACCTACAAGCCGCCGTGCCGGGAATAGTCGTTTACGTCTACGACAATCTGAGCACCGACGCCACCGCCGAGCGCGCCCGCGAGGCCGGAGCGATCGTGCGGCACGAGCACACCAAGGGCAAGGGCAATGTGGTGCGCCGCGCCTTCGCCGACATCGAGGCCGACGTCTACTTGATGATCGACGGCGACGACACCTACGAGGCGTCGGCCGCGCCACTGATGATCAAAACTCTGCTGGACGGCCCCTACGACCACGTTCTCGGCGTGCGCAAGCAGGACGAGGGCGCCTCGGCCTACCGCGCGGGACACGAGACCGGCAACCGGGTGCTCAACGGTGTGGTCGGAAAGGTGTTCGGCGAGAACGTCGAGGACATGCTGTCCGGCTTCCGGGTGTTCTCCCGCCGTTTCGTGAAGAGCTTCCCGGCGGTGTCCCGCGAGTTCGAGATCGAGACCGAACTCACCGTGCATTCCCTGCACCTGCGGGTGCCACGGACCGCGGTGCCGGTCGGTTTCCGGGACCGTCCCGCGGGCTCCGAGAGCAAACTTCGTACCTATCACGACGGGTTCAAGATCCTCGCGCTGATCATCGGGCTGGCCCGGCACGAGCGGCCGGTCGCGTTCTACGGCGTGTTCGGCACGCTGAGCTGGCTGGTCTCGATCATCCTGACCATCCCGATCGTGGTCGAGTTCTACAACACCCATGCGGTGCCGCGTTTCCCGACGCTGTTCCTCGGCTTCACCCTGCTGCTGCTGGGCAGCCTGGCCTGGACGGCCGGCCTGATTCTGGATGGCATCCGGCGCTCCCGCCACGAGGCTGCCCGACTGGTCTACCTGCGGTACACGGCTGCGGGCGCGCAGGACCGGCGCCCGAACGACGGCGGAGCCCGGCGTTGACGACATCGCCGGATCGGACCGCAGCGCTGGACAAGGATCCGGCCGCCGCCACGGACACAACACCGGTACCCGCGATCGACTCCGCGTCGCTGCCGGCGACAGATCCGGCAGGTCCGGCTCCGGCGATGCCCGCGACCAGGTCCGTGCGACGTTTCGCGCGCCGGGCCGTAGCCCGGCTCGGCGGGGCGACGATCGCCTTCACCGTACTTGCGGCGATCTTCGGTGCACTGTTCACCGTCCTCACTCCCCCGTTCTGGGGTCATGACGAGATCACCCAGTTCGGCCGCGCTTACCAGGTCGCGCACGGCGGGTTCCTGCCGCAGCAGATCCACGACCCTCGCGGCGTCGCCTACGGCGGCGATGTTCCGGCCGGCATCACCGTGCTGATGGGCTACGCGCTGAAGGACTACACCACCAACCCGGATGAACCGGACCCGATGGTGGAGGACCCCGCCCGCTACGACCAACTGAGCAGTGCCGCGGTCTCCGACGCCACCGAACCGGTCTGGTTCACCAACACCGCCGCCTACTCGCCGGTGCCTTATATCCCGGCCGCGATCGGCATCCGGCTCGGCGAATTGTTCGGGCTCGACGTCGGCGGCCTGCTGCTGCTCACCCGGCTCGCCGGGCTGGCGGCCTACCTCGCGGTGGTCGGATTCGGTCTGTACGCGCTGCGTGCGCACCGGCTGCAGTGGCTGGCGTTCACCGTCGCGGTGCTGCCGATCGCGGTGTTCCAGGCGGGCACCGTCACCGCTGACACGATGACCAATGCGTTGGCGATTCTGGTTTCGGCACTGCTGGTGAAGGCCATGTTCCTCGGCGAGCGATTGGGCCGGGTGGAAATCGGCGCGCTGCTGGCCGCGACGATCCTGCTGCCGGTGAGCAAGCCCACGTACGTGCTGCTCGCGTTGCTCGTCGTGCTGGTGCCGGCCGACCGGTTCGGGTTCACCGGCCCGCGCCGGTGGATCCCGTGGATCTTCGCCGCGACGGGCGCGCTGGCCTTCGCGGTATGGATGAAGATCGCGGCGCCGACCGGCGAGGGCATGGGCCTGATGCGGCCGCAGCATCAGTGGCATTCGGTGCGTCCCGGTGAGCAGCTGCGTGGCATTCTCGGTGACCCGCCAGGGTTCGTGCAGGTGTTCGGCGAGAGCATCGCGCTGCGCGACCAGCGATGGTTCAGCCAGTTCTTCGGCGAGCTCGGCTTCGCCTACGTCGACGTTCCCGCCCTCTCGATACTGGCCTGCCTGCTCGCGCTCGCGGTGAGTCTCGGCGTCGCGGAGCGGCTGAACGCCCCCACCTTCCGTCGCACACTGCTCGTCGCGCTGACCGTGGCGGCGAGCGTGGCGATGATCTACGTGACGCTCTACATGTCGTTCACGCCGGTCGGCTACTACATCATCGATGGCGTACAGGGCCGCTACTTCGTGCCGCTGGCGATCGTCGCGCTCGCGGTTCTGCTGCGCTGGATGCCGTTGCGGCTCACCTATGCAGCGGAGAACACGGCTGTGGAGAACACGGCCGCGGGGAAGACACCGACGGTCGGCCCGGCCATCACCGTGCTCGCGGCGACGACCGTGGCGCTCATCGCGGCGGCGGCGAAGTACTACACCATCGTCTGGGGCTGAACCGCAGCGACATTCGGCCGCCGCGCCACACGGGATCGTTCCCGGCCGCGGCGGCCTTTTCAGTCTTCGGCCGCGCTGAGCGTCCGTTCACCTGCCGCGTGGTAGGCGCGTTCGGTGTCCGCTTTACCCGGCCGCCACCAGGATTCGTTGTCCCGATACCACTGAATGGTCGCCGCCAGCCCAGCGCGGAAGTCCGCGTAGCTCGGCCGCCAGCCGAGTTCGGTGCGCAACAGCGTCGCGTCGATCGCGTAGCGCTGGTCGTGACCGGGCCGGTCGGTGACGTGGTCGTAGTCGTCGGGATCCCGCCCGAACTCCGTCAGGAGCAGTCGCACCACGGACTTGTTGTCCAGTTCCCCGTCGGCGCCGATCAGGTAGGTCTGCCCGATGCGGCCGCGGCGCAGGATGTCCCACACGGCGCGGTTGTGATCGGCTACATGGATCCAGTCGCGCACCTGATCTCCGGCACCGTAGAGGCGGGGGCGGACCCCGTCGATCAGGTTGGTGATCTGGCGTGGGATGAACTTCTCGACGTGCTGGTAGGGCCCGTAGTTGTTGCTGCAGTTGGAGATGGTGGCCCGGACGCCGAACGAGCGGGTCCACGCGCGCACCAGCAGATCGCTCGAAGCCTTGGTGGCCGAGTACGGGCTGGACGGGTTGTACGGCGTGGCCTCGGTGAACGCGGGGGCCTCCGATGTCAGGTCGCCGTAGACCTCGTCGGTCGACACGTGGTGGTAGCGCACGTCGTGGCGGCGCACGGCCTGCAGCAGCGAATAGGTGCCGACGATATTCGTCTGCACGAACGGCCAGGGCTCGGCGAGCGAGTTGTCGTTGTGCGACTCGGCCGCGAAGTGCACCACCGCGTCGACGCCGCTGACCAACTCGTCGACCAGATCGAGATCGGCGATGTCGCCGTGCACGAAATCGATGCGATCGGCCACCGGATCGAGCGAGGCCCGGTTCCCGGCATAGGTCAGGGCGTCGAGGACGGTGACGGTCGTATCGGGATGGTCGGACACGGTCTGCTGAACGAAGTTCGCGCCGATGAATCCGGCTCCGCCGGTGACGAGCAATCGCACCCCATGACTCTACGTGGGGAACGGTCGCGCCGACGATCGGCTCGAATCCGTGCCACCGAACAGCCACCCAGATTTTCAATCTGTGACTTTCATCTCATTTGAGGCTCGATGATGAGAACCATCGGTTTGTTTTTTTCGAGAAATGCCCGGTCAGCGACCGCATTTTCGGGACCTCACCAAGCCGCGAGTCCGCTCGGTGAACAGAATTTGAATAAACGGTCACAACGGGTTCACCACTCGTTAGCTGGTTTAGATTTTGCTCGTCCAGTCCCCTCCGAACGTCTTCACATCGAGGTTCCAAACAAATGCTGATGAGGAAATTCGCCGCGACGTCGGCCATGCTGATCGCCGCCCTCGGCGTCACCGCCGGCACCGTCAATGCGGCTCCGGCCACCGAAGCCGACAGCGGCGTGGTCAACTACACCGCGGGCGCCACCCCGACGTCGACCATCATCACCACCGACGCGGGCTCGCTGGTCAACGAGGATGGCGTGTTCAAGATCAAGGCCGCCAACGGCACCACCGTGGCCGGCACCGAGCTGAAGTTCCGCGTCGACGACTTCGAGTTCCCGATCGCCGCCGACATCTCCGACCACACCGCCATCCTGACCCCGCAGTTCGACATGGAGCACGCAGTCTACAAGCCGGTCGCCCTGCCGTACGAGGACAAGGCGCCGTGGAAGAACGAGTACGACCGTGAGCTGGCCGCGTTCAACCGCATGAAGGACACCATCAGCGTGGGCGCCACCGTCGGCACCCTGGTCGGTGGCCTCACCGGCGCGGCCCTCGGCTGCCTCGCGGGTGGCGCGGCCGGCCTGGTCCTGACCGGCGCGCTGCTCGGCCTGTTCGGCGCTGGCCCGCTGGCCGGTTGCATCGCCGGTGCGGCCGCCGTCGGCTTCCTGGGCACCCTGGGCGGTCAGCTGTTCGTGACCGCTCCGGTCGCGATCCTCGCCGCGATCCAGTACTTCTCGACGATCAACCAGCCGTTCACCGCTCCGAAGTAATCCGCAGTCGAACGGACAACTGAAAACGAGCCGGTAGCCCCGCCACGCTTCCAGCGCGGCGGGGCTACCGCTGTTCGAGCATCAGCAAAATATGAACAAATACTGAACAATATGGAAATACCAAGTTTTTCGACGCTGTGATCTCCATATCGAACCTGCCTATCAACGGCAGATAACTTCGATCTCGATATGCGTGCGCCACCCGATCATTCAAAAAAAGGGGCAAAACGGACGCGAACCCCGTCCCGGCCACTTGCGGAACGGGGCCCGCCTCGGAGAGGCCGGGCGGTCAGGCCGTCCGCGCCTGCTGGTCTTCCTCGATACAGGTCCGCACGAGCCGGGAAACCCGCGCCGGCGCCACCCGACTCTTCGGCGGGTTCGGCGTCGCTCTCAGGAAGGCGTGCGTCTGGCCGCGCCACAGCTCCAGCGTGTTCGGCGCGCCCGCCGCGGTGAGCCGCTGGGGCATCAGCTCGTGGTCGAACCGCAGCACCTCGTCTTCGGCCGCGATCAACCGCACCGGAGCAAGCGCGGACAGCGCCGCGTTCACCGGCGAGAGGGCCGGATCGAGCATTCCGTCGACCTCGGCGCCGAGGCGCGCCACTCCCATGCACGTCGCCCGCCACAAGCGCGATTGGGCGCTCGGTCCGGCCGGATTCAGCACCGCGCTGCGTGCACCGGCTCTGGTCACGGCTTGCGTACCGTGCCGGCGCTCCACCTTGGCGGCGAGGTCTGACATCGCGCACCTACCTCCCACTGGCACGCCGAGTCACGACTGGACCCCAGGTCCGCAGCTGTCGGCGCTGACATCGCAGACGGTGACTTTTCAGAACACCGCACATAATGTGATCTATGCAACAGAATCGCCGGAGTCCATGGGGAAGCGAAACACCCGTAATCGAATCGAGGAATAGTCGGAACCTGATCGAATCCCGGTGCCGTGAAACTGGCAGACTCCACCCATGCGCGGAATCATCTTGGCGGGCGGCACCGGCTCCCGGCTGCACCCGATCACGCGCGGGGTGAGCAAGCAGCTGGTCCCGGTCTACGACAAACCGATGGTCTACTACCCCCTTTCCACGCTGATGCTCGCGGGGATCAGGGACATCCTGGTGATCACCACACCGGAGGACGCCGACGCCTTCGTGCGGCTGCTCGGCGACGGCTCCCGGTTCGGCCTGTGCCTCAGTTACGTGGTGCAGCCGGAGCCGGACGGCCTGGCCAGCGCCTTCGTCCTCGGCGCCGATCACATCGGCACCGAGTGCGCGGCACTGGTGCTCGGCGACAATATCTTTCACGGGCCCGGGCTCGGCAGCAGCCTCAACCGCTTCCACGGGATCGACGGCGGCGCGGTTTTCGCCTACTGGGTGTCGGACCCGACGGCCTACGGCGTGGTGGAGTTCAGCGCCGGCCGCGCGGTGTCCATCGAGGAGAAGCCGAAGGTTCCCCGGTCGAATTACGCGATTCCGGGGCTGTACTTCTACGACAACGACGTCGTCGAGATCGCCCGTTCGCTGCGTCCGTCGGCGCGGGGCGAATACGAGATCACCGATATCAATCGCGCCTACCTGGAACAGGATCGGCTGAGCGTGGACGTGCTGGCCCGCGGCACCGCCTGGCTGGACACCGGCACCTTCGATTCACTGCTGGACGCGGCCAACTACGTGCGCACCATCGAAGAGCGGCAGGGCCTGAAGATCGGCGTGCCCGAGGAGGTGGCCTGGCGGATGGGCTTCATCGACGATGAGCAGTTGCGCGCGCTCGCCGAGCCGCTGGTCCGCTCCGGCTACGGCCGCTACCTGCTCGATTTGCTCGATCGCGGCCGGGACTGGTGAGCATGGAGTTCCGAGAACTCGCGGTGCCCGGCGCGTGGGTGGTCACGCCGCGCCGGCACGGCGACGATCGCGGCATGTTCCTCGAAGGGTTCAAGGCCTCGGAGTTCGAGAAGGCGACCGGACGTTCGTTCGACCTGAGGCAGGTGAATTGCTCGGTGTCGGCGGCCGGGGTGCTGCGCGGCATCCACTACACCGAGGATCCGCCCGGCCAGGCGAAATACGTGACCTGCGTGCGCGGAGCTTTCCTCGACGTGGTCGTCGACCTGCGTCGCGGTTCGCCGACCTACGGTCGCTGGGACAGCGTGCTGCTCGATGACGTCGACCGGCGCTCGGTGTTCCTGTCCGAGGGCCTCGGGCACGCGATCCTCTCCCTGGAGGACGGGTCGACGGTCACCTACCTGTGCTCACTGGAGTACCAGCCCGAATTCGACCACGATCTCGATGCATTCGACCCCACGCTGGGCATCGAGTGGCCGCGGACCGGCCGCGACGGCAGGAAGCTCAGTTTCATCCGTTCCGCGAAAGACACTGTGGCCCCACCCTTCTCCTGAGCCGCATCGAAGGCGTGGCCGAAGGTAGCGAGCGCCAGGGGGCCGCCGCGCATCCCGAAGCGCCGCCACCCGGTGCGGTGACGGCGCTCGGGATACCGCACTCAGCCCGACGAGTTCCCGTTCCTTTCGCCTCGGTCCGGCGCCGAACCGGTCGACCAGCCTGTCCTAGAAAAGGGCCGACAGCACGACCAGCAAACCGTCCGGCCGCAGTGCCATCGCCGGCTTCAGCGGCGACCAGCCCCCGGTGTCCCGCAAGGACAGGTCACGATGAACTGCAGCGGAGCCCGCCACCGCGACGATCGCCAGGCCGGCGCGCCGGCGACTTGCGCACGACGCCCGGGCGCACCAGCGATCGGATCGGTCGCCGGGGGGCCGAGTGCGTTGGCTACATAAATGCAGACGCATTTAATGTGCAGGCATAAAGTGACTCGGGTCACTAAGATGAGGCCATGTCGAAGCCGTTCATAGACACCGCCCGATGCACCGGAGTGCCCCCTGATCTGGTCGCAGAGTGGCGCGAGTTGCTCCACCGGCATGCGGCGGTGAGTTGCGCCCTGGAGAAAGCACTCCAGGGCCGACATCGCATCGGACTCAGCGAATTCGAAACGTTGGACCGGCTGATCGACGCCAACTGCGGCGACTACCGCATGAGCGACTTGGCAGGCGATATCCATCTGAGCCAGAGCGCACTGTCGCGTGCCGTGGCCCGGCTGGAGCGCGACGGCCTGGTGCGGCGCACCATGTGCACCGAAGATCGCCGCGCCGTGTTCGTCTGCCTGACCGACAAAGGCCGCGATGTACACGAACAAGCGCTGCCCACCCACCGGGCCGTGCTGAGCGACACGTGGGCGTTGCCGCGCCCGTCGAAGGACTGACCCGCGACGCTATCGCAGCGACGCGCGCTCATCCCTGATGGCGCCGCACACGTGCCCCGACACGGGCCCTCGCGAAAGCCGCGCGGAAGCGGACGTCTCGTGCCGCACGCCTATCTGCGCGGAGTGCGCTTGCGGAAACGCCAGAACTGCACCGCCCGAACGTCTTCGGAGAGCTGATTGACCGGCTCGGCCACATCGGCCAGCGCTTGGAACAGGTCGTCGGCCAGCACACTGATGTGCTCCACCCTGGTCGCCAGGCGCGAGGCGTTCACCAGGAATTCGAGCATCAGGCGCACGGCTGCCGCGATGGTCAGGCCGAGCGGGACCCCGAGCAGAGCCGCGAGCAGCCCGAACACCGCCGACACCCGCCACATCGAGACGGTCAGCGCGATCGGCACGGCGAAAGCGAATACCAACCCGAGCATGTAGGCCAGCGGCAACAGCGTGCGCGTGGCCGAACGATGGAACTGCACGTCGAGCAGGGCGCGCGCCGCGGCGGCGCTCCACCGCAGGAAGGCTTGCGGGCTGCCGAATGGCTCAGCGAATTCCTCCTCGGGCTCGTCGCGGGAGAACCGCTTGGTCGCGGCCTCTTTCCACGCGATCCACCGCGACTCGCCCTCGAAGCTCCCCGCCTGCACGGGCTCGCCGGTGACGTTCGATTGATCACTCATGCTGCCGTCCCCTATCGGCCTGTGTGCCCCGCGGTGGTTACCGTTTCCAGGCTGACGCTCATGCCGAGCATCCTCCCCGCTCGCGGCGGCACGATCCAGCCGGAAACCCGCGCGGCCGACACGTTTTCCCTGAGCAACATCAGTCACTCCTTCCCCAGCGGTCTCACAGGTCCGGCCCAGTGAGCGTTCAGGTCGGCGACCGAAAGTAGCTGTGTGGCAACATCTGCGAGCCATAGCGGAATGCTGGGTGGCATCCGACCGGAATCCGCGGAAATGAGACCTAGGCGACACTCCGGAAATTGTTTCGAAGTTCGCGTAACGCTTCCGGCGGCCGCTGGCGATACGCCCCATGAAAGCAGGACCCACGATCTACCGGGGAATGGAGAAGACAGTGCGCACCACGTTTCCGACTTCCGTCTCGGCGGCCGAGATGACCGCCGCTGCGCAGGACTACAGCCAGCGCGGATGGACGGTCGCCGAAACGGCCAACGGTCTGAGCCTGATCACCGACGACGACTTGTCCGGCATCGAGGTTACCGGCGAACTGGCCGGCGAGGTCCGCCGCTTCCTGCGCGCGAACAACCTGTCCGGCCCGGTGATCGAGATCCCCGGCGCACAGCGTCGCGAGATTCACCTGGTCACCGGCATCCGCAAGGCCGCCATGGCGTTGCAGGCGCTGCGTGCGGCCGGCGCCACCGTATACAGCGACGGCGCGGGCATCCCGCTGCCGCCCACCCAGCTCTCGGCGGGCTCGGCGCACTGGGGTGTCGCGCCCGCCGAGGCCCGCTGGGTGCCGCCGGTCGTCGCGGTCGCCGCCGCAGTGCGGGCTGCTGGCACGTCGCGCCGCGCGAAGCTGACCATCGCCTGCTGAGCAGCGCCCGCCTGTTGGCCACCGCCTGCTGAAGAACCCGTCCGAAGATCGAGTTCACCTGCTGATCGCGGGTCGGCACCGCGCTGACCGGCCTAGTCGCGACCGGTATCCGTCCCGGCGCTCCGGATCGTCATCCCGCAGCGCCGACGGGTACCGGTCGTTCGGCGTTGCGGATATCGGGCGTTCTCTTCTCAGTTCCACCGGTAGACGCCAAGATGGGGTATGGCCCCGATCACGCAACCGCGCACCCTGCTGCGAACCTGCCCGCTCTGCGAAGCGGTCTGCGGACTCGAACTCACCCTGGACGCCGACGACCACGTGACCTCGGTCCGCGGCGACCGCAATGATCCCTTCAGCAAGGGTTTCCTCTGCCCGAAGGGTGCCAGCTTCGGGCAGCTCGACGAGGACCCCGACCGGGTCACGGAACCGCTGATCCGCGACCGCGCCACCGGCGCCTGGCGCACCGCGTCCTGGGACGACGCCTTCGATTACATCGCCGAGCGGTTTCCCGCGATCGTGGCCGAGCACGGAAACCACTCCGCCGCAGCCTACGTGGGCAATCCCAACGCCCACACCGTCGCGGGCACGCTGTACGCGCCGATTCTGCTGCGCGCGTTGAGCACCAGGAACATCTACTCCGCGAGCACCGCCGACCAGATGCCCAAGCAGGTGGCCAGCGGACTGATGTTCGGCGACCCGCTGACCGTGCCGGTACCCGACCTCGACCGCACCGAATATCTGCTGATGCTCGGTGCGAACCCGCTGGAATCCAATGGCTCGCTGTGCACCGCCCCGGACTTTCCCGGCAGACTGAAGGCGTTGCGGCGCAGGGGCGGCCGCTTCGTGGTGGTCGATCCCCGGGTGACGCGCACCGCGAAACTGGCCGACGAGCATCTGTTCATCCGTCCGGGCAGCGATGCGTACCTGCTGTTCGGCATCGTGCACACGCTGTTCGCCGAGCAGCTGACCGACGTCCGCGTGGAGGTCACCGGACTGGACGAATTGCGCACAGCCGCAGCGGCATTCGACCCGGAATCGGTGGCAGTCCGCACCGGCGTGCCCGCGTCCACGATCGTGCGCCTCGCCCGTGAGCTCGCGGCGGCGGCGGCCGCGGCGGTCTACGCCAGGATCGGAACCTGCACCGCCGAGTTCGGCACGGTCACACAGTGGCTCGTCGACACGATCAACACGCTGACCGGCAACCTCGACGCACCCGGCGGCGCGATGTTCGCCACGGCCGCAGCGGGTGGCATCCCGCGCACCAGGCCGTTTCGCACCGGGCGCTGGGCGAGCCGGGTTCGCGAGCTGCCCGAGGCCATGGGGGAATTGCCCGTCGCGACGCTGGCCGACGAGATCACCACACCGGGCGAGGGCCAGATCCGCGCGTTGGTGACGGTCGCCGGGAATCCCGTGTTGTCCGCGCCGAGCGGCGCCCGCTTGGACGCGGCGTTCGCTCAGCTGGACTTCATGGTGAGCGTGGACCGGTACGTGAACGAAACCACCAGGCACGCCGATGTGATCCTGCCGCCGCCACGAGCAACGCAATCGCCGCACTACGATTTCGCCTTGCTGCAGTTCGCGGTGCGCAACTATGCCAGGTACTCCCGTCCGCTGGTGCCCCTGGGTGCCCGGCCGTCGGAGCCCGCTGTCCTGGCCCGCCTCGCCGCAGCGCTGACCGGTCGGCCGCACAACGGCGCCGACCCACTCACCGCTGTAGACGAACTTGTCATCGCGGGTCTGCTGCACAAGGCCGGGTTCGCGGACCGGCGCGGCGAGCTGATCGGCGAGAACAGCACCGAGCAGCGCATCGACCTGATGCTGCGCCTGGGCCCGTACGGCGAATGGAACGGCGGCACGCTCAATCTGCGCGTGCTGCTGGACAACCCGCACGGCATCGACCTCGGCCCCTTGCAGCCGCGTTTGCCCGGTGCGCTCCGCACCGCGACCGCGAAGGTGGACCTGGCTCCGCGGCCGCTGCTCGACGACGTGGCGCGAATGCGGGCACGACTGTCCGACGCCGCACCGGAGATCGTGCTGATTGGACGGCGGCAGCTGCGGTCCAACAACAGCTGGATGCACAACATCGCACCGCTGGTGAGCGGATCGAATCGCTGCACACTGCAGATCAATCCGGCTGACGTGGCGCGGCTGGGACTCGGCGACCTAGCGGTGGTGAAATCGGCCGCCGGGACACTGACGGTTCCGCTGGAGCCGACCGCGGCCATCATGCCCGGTGTGGTGAGCCTGCCGCACGGATGGGGCCACGCCGACAGCGGGCAGAGTGTCGCCCGCGCGCACGCCGGAGTCAACGCGAATGTGCTCACCGATGATTCGGTGGTCGACGTGCCTTCCGGAAACGCTGTGTTCAACGGTGTTCCGGTCACAGTGGGCCCGGCCCGAGTTACCAAATAGCAATCCCGACCGGCCGGAAATAGTTCCGGCCGGTCGGCTTTTCGCCGATCTACGGAAATCCCTGCGCCGCACCGGGATCACAGGCCCGATCGACGCGGATTGCGACGTTTGTCACGCGATTTCATCTAAACTTGGCGCGATCTCGGTACGACCGCGGTTCAACGTCGAGCCTGGTGAACCCCGGATTCCGGCAACTGGAGGGGCGGCAATGCCCAGCGCACATAATGGCAGCGACGGAGAACGTGAGCTGCAGGAACGGTACGGAACACAGGATCGCGCCCAGCGCTTCTACGACGATCAAGTGCTCGATCGACTCAATCCAACGATGATCGAATTCATCGGCCGGATGGATATGGCGTTCATCGCCACAGCGGATAAACACGGCGAATGCGACTCGAGTTTTCGGGCCGGGCTGCCCGGTTTCCTGCACGTCATCGATGAGCACCGGATCGCCTATCCGGAATATCGCGGCAACGGCGTAATGGCCAGTCTGGGCAATATCCTGGAGAACCCGCACGTCGGGATTCTGCTCATCGATTTCGTGCGGGACCTCATCGGACTGCACATCAACGGCTCGGCGCACCTGGTTCCCGACCACGCCCTCCGCAGCGTCGTGACCGACCTACCCGTCGACCACAAGGGCCGCGTCGCCGAACACTGGGTGGTAGTCGATGTGGAAGAGGCGTACATCCATTGCCGCAAGCACATCCCGCATCTGGTGCCGGCCCCGCGCGAACAGCGCGAGTGGGGCACCGACAACGTGCGCGCCAAGGGCGGCGACTACTTCGGCGCGAAGGCGCAGCAGAACGCGCTGGTCAGCGGTTCCTGAGAGTCGGTATGCGCCCGAGCGCCCAGCATCGACCGCTCCTCCGTCGATCGCAGGCGCAAGCGAATAGGCACGCCAGCGCTCAGCGGATCTTGAAGATCACCAAACGCTGGACGACGAAGTTGATCACCGTCGCCGTGCCCTGGGCGACGACGAAGGCCAGCGGCTGGCGCCACCACTCGCTGGGAAGCGTGAAGTACAGCAGGTTGTTGATGCCGACCTGCACCGCGAACGTGAGGGCGTAGAGCGCGATGACCGCGAGGAAGCGGATACGGCTGGGCGGGGCCTGGAAGGTCCAGCGGCGGTTGATCAGGTAGGCCGTTGTGGTGCCTGCCACAAAGCTGATCGACTTGGCGATGCTCACCGGCAGGCCCACCAGGTTCAGCAGCAGGCTGTAGAGCCCGTAGTCGACGACGGCCGAGAACCCGCCGGTGAGGGTGAACCGGATGATCTGCGTCTTGAGGTCGACCTCGGTGCCGCCGGGCTCGTCGACCAGGGGCAACTCGGTCGGCAGCGGCAGGTGGGGTTCGGCTTGCACGCCGACGAGCGTAGCGTCGAACGGAGAACAACCAGGATTCGGTTCTGACCGACCTGCGCGTCACTACCCAGCGCACGTCACTACTCAGCGCGCGTCACTACCCAGCGGTAGAGCGACCCCGACCGGATCTGCCGTCATACCTGTAGCCTCTATGCCGATGTCCACGAAAGCTCCGACCGCCACCACGACAACCGGGAACGACAGCGGCGCCGGCGTCACAAACGGCTCCGCCGCGGGGAATGCGTTCACACTTCCGACGCGGACCCGCACGTTGACCGGGTGGGGTCGCACCGCACCCACATCTTCCGAAGTGCTCTCGACCAGCGATCCCGAGTTGATCGCCAAGGCAGTCGCCATGGTCGCCGAGGACAACGACGGCAAGCCCGCCCACCTGCGGCGCGGCGTGATCGCCCGCGGCCTGGGCCGCTCCTACGGCGACCACGCGCAGAACGCGGGTGGCCTGGTCGTCGACATGACCGCCCTGAACAGCATCCACCGGATCGACCGCGACACGCGGATCGTGGACGTGGACGGCGGCGTCAGCCTGGATCAGCTCATGAAGGCCGCGCTGCCGTTCGGGCTCTGGGTCCCGGTGCTGCCGGGCACCCGGCAGGTGACCATCGGTGGCGCGATCGCCTCCGATATCCACGGCAAGAACCATCACAGCGAGGGCAGCTTCGGCAATCATGTGCGCTCGATCGATCTGCTCACCGCCGACGGGCAGGTGCAGCACATCACACCGAAGCGCAACGCCAAACTGTTCTGGGCGACCGTCGGCGGCAACGGGCTGACCGGCATCATCCTGCGCGCGACCATCGAGATGGTGCCCACCGAGACGGCGTACTTCCTCAACGACGGTGTGAAGACCACGACGCTCGACGAGACCATCGCCGCGCACAGCGACGGCAGCGAGGCGAACTACACCTACTCGAGCGCGTGGTTCGACGTGATGAACCCACAGCCGAAGCTGGGTCGCGCCTGCATCACGCGTGGCCGGCTGGCCACGGTGGACGAGCTGCCGAAGAAGAAGCAGAAAAATCCGCTGAAGTTCGATGCTCCGCAATTGCTGACAGTGCCGAATATCTTCCCGAGCTTCACCGCGAACCGGCTCACCCTGGGTGCGGTCGGCGAGGCGTACTACGCCATGGGCGGCACCTACACCGGCAAGATCCAGAACCTGACGCAGTTCTATCACCCGCTCGACATGATCGCGGAGTGGAACCGCGCGTACGGTCCGGCCGGTTTCCTGCAGTACCAGTTCGTGGTGCCGACCGAAGCGGTCGACGAATTCAAGCAGATCATCATCGATATCCAGGCGTCCGGGCACATCTCGGCGCTGAATGTGTTCAAGCTGTTCGGTCCGGGTAACCCGGCTCCGTTGAGCTTCCCGATGCCAGGCTGGAACATCTGCTGCGACTTCCCGATCCGGCCCGGCCTCAACGAGCTCGTCTCCGATCTCGACCGCCGCGTCATGGAGTTCGGCGGGCGGCTGTACACGGCGAAGGATTCGCGGACCACCGCCGAGACGTTCCACCAGATGTATCCCCGGATCGACGAGTGGATCAAGGTCCGCCGAAGCGTCGATCCCACCGGTGTTTTCATGTCCGATATGGCGAGAAGGCTGGAGCTGCAGTGATCAATGCCGTTGGCAACCCGCAGTCGATTCTGCTGCTGGGTGGCACCTCGGAGATCGGCTTGGCGATCTGCGCGGAGTACCTGAAGAAGGGCCCCGCGCGCATCGTCCTGGCGGCGCTTCCGGGTGACCCACTGCGCGAGGACGCGGTCGCTCAGATGAAGGCCGCGGGCGCGAGCCAGGTCGACGTCATCGACTTCGACGCGCTCGACACCGATAGCCACCCGAAGGTGGTCGACGCCGCGTGGGACGCCGGCGACGTGGACGTCGCCATCGTCGCCTTCGCCCTCGACGGTGACCCCGAAGAACTGTGGCAGAACCAGCGCAAGGCCGTCCGGGTCGCGCAGGTCAACTACACCGCGGCGGTCTCGGTCGGCGTGCTGGTCGGCGAGAAGATGAAGGCGCAGGGCTTCGGGCGGATCATCGCCATGTCCTCGGTCGCCGGTGAACGGGTGCGGCGCTCGAACTTCGTCTACGGGTCGACCAAGGCCGGCCTGGACGGTTTCTACCTCGGTCTCGGCGAGGCGCTGCGCCCGCACGGACCGCGGGTGCTGGTGATCCGGCCCGGCATGGTGCGGACCAGGTTCTCCGCGCACGTCAAGGAGGCGCCGCTCACCGTCGACAAGGAAGACATTGCCGTCCTCGCGGTCGCGGCCTCGCAGCGGGGTACGGAACTGGTCTGGGCGCCGGGCGCCTTCCGCTACGTGATGATGGTGCTGCGGCACGTCCCGCGCGCGATCTTCCGCAGACTGCCGATCTGACCGGACGATCGGATCCGGGTGCCCGCGTGATCGTCGATCGCGTGGGCACCTATCGTCTGACGGAGTCGACCCCCAGTGAATCCGGAGGCGCCATGCGAGTAATCGAGCGCGACGAGCACAGAGCGGTCCGTTGAGCACCGTCACCGCGACGGGCGCGGCGGCGGCGCGTTCCGCCGATCCCACCCCGCCTCCAGGGCGGACGACGCTGCTCGTGCGACAGACCGCCTCCGGTCTCGGGGAGGCCGCGCTCGCGACGGTCGTCGCCGTCGCGGTAGCCGCCGTCGGGCTGATGGCGTTCTCGATGGTGCAGTGGCCCGCGTTCAACTCCTCGAATGTGACCCGGGCGCTGACCACGGTCGGGCAGGTCGTCGCCGCGGGGCTGCTCGCGGCGGCGATCGCGCTGCTGCGACTGCACAAGTGGCCGTGGGTCGCGAAACTGCTTTCCTGGGTGGGGATTTCGACGTTTGTCACGGTCACCCTAGGGATGCCGCTCGCGGCGACCAAGCTGTATCTGTTCGGCGTCTCGGTGGATCAGGAGTTCCGCACCGAGTTCCTCACCCGGCTCACCGACTCCGCCGCGCTGCACGATATGACGTACGCGCAGCTGCCGCCGATGTACCCGGCCGGCTGGTTCTGGATCGGCGGGCGGGTCGCGAATCTGCTCGGGCTGGACGGCTGGGAGGTGTTCAAGCCGTACGCGATCGGCTTCCTCGCGGTGGCCGCGGTGGTCGCGCTGGTGCTGTGGTCGAAGCTGATCCGTGCGGACTGGGCGGTGGGCGTCGCGGCGGCGAGCACCGCGGTCACGGTGGCGTATGCCGCGCCGGAGGCCTACAGCGCCGTCATCGTGCTGCTGCTTCCACCCGCGCTCGTGCTCGCTTGGGGTGCGCTGCACCGACCGCCCGAGGACCTTCGGTCGGGCACGGCGGAACAGGAGCCACGCACCGCCGGGGGCTGGGGCGCGGTTATCGGCGTCGGGTTGTTCCTCGGCTTGGCGGCCACCTTCTACACGCTCTACTTCCTTGTAGCCGCATTCGCGATCGGCCTGATGGGCCTGTCGGCGGCCGCGCTCGCGGTGCGTGACCAGCGCGCCGCCAGTACGGTGGTCACCGGTCGGTCCTGGCGCGCGGCGCTGCCGCCGCTGGTGCGGCTGGTGGTGCTCGGGGCAATCGCCGCAGCGGTCGCGCTCGTCGTGTGGGCGCCGTACCTGGCGAAGGCGCTGCGTGGGCGGACCGCGAGCTCTGGCACCGCCCTGCATTACCTGCCGGAAGCTGGTTCCGAGCTGCCGCTGCCGATGTTCGACTTCTCGCTGCTCGGTGCACTGTGCCTGATCGGCACGGTGTGGCTGGTACTGCGCGGCGGGTCGTCGCGGCGGGCACAGGCATTGGGCATCGGAGTGGTCGCGATCTACCTGTGGACGCTGCTGTCCATGGCGGCGACCGTGGCGGGCACGACGCTGCTGTCGTTCCGGCTGGAGCCGGTCTTGCTGGTGCTGCTCGCGGTCGCGGGAGCATTCGGGTTCGTGGAGGGCGCGCGAGCGATCTACCAGGCATTGAACGAACCCGCTCGGTTCCGGCTCGTGGTGATCGCGGTCGCGACGATCGGTGCGCTGGCGTTCACCCAGAACATCCCGCACATCCTGGCGCCGGAGATCACCACCGCCTACACCGATACCGACGGTGACGGAAAGCGGGCCGACGAACGGGCGCCCTCGGCGGTGTCGTTCTACCGTCAGGTCGACGCGGCGCTGACCGCACAGACCGGACGCCCACGCTCGGACACCGTCGTGCTCACGGCCGACACCAGTTTCCTGTCCTTCTACCCATACTTCGGCTTCCAGGCACTCACCTCGCACTACGCCAATCCGCTCGCCGATTTCGCGGGCCGCGCGGCGACCATCGAGCGCTGGAGCAAGCTGAAGACGCCGCGGGAGCTGCACGACGCCCTAGCCGCGAGCCCATGGCGCGCGCCGGACGCCTTCCTGTTCCGGCGCAGCGGCGACACGTACACGCTGCGGCTGGCGAAAGACGTCTACCCGAACGACCCGAACGTCGCTCGCTACCCGGTGAGCTTCCCCAAAGAGCTGTTCGCCGACCCGCGCTTCACCACCACCGATATCGGCCCGTTCACCCTGGTCACCGTCCACCGCTGAGCGGTACCTCCCGGACGATGCGAAGAGGTTGAGCCCGCCCGAACAGAGGTGCTCGCCCGGCGGCAAGCATCGCGAGGTATCGACTACACCGGCCTGATTCAGCAGGTGCAACCTCGGCGCTCCGGGCTCGCTGTCGCCGACCACCGAATGTGGGCCAGAGCTATTTCTTCGGTGTAGCTCCTGAGCAAGATGGATGCACCTGTGACTGATGAGAAGGTCGGCGAGGCGGCTGGGGAAGCCGCCACGCCGCGGCTCGGATTCGCCCTCATCCGGGTCGGGGACGTCTGGTTGCCGGACACGTTCACACGTTGCGGTAGTCCGGGTACCCCGGGCGGTGGCTAGCATCAACGACCGTGCGACCGGACCGATCTTCTCGAGCGTTCACCCGTAACCGATTGATCGCCCTCGTCTCGGGGCTCCTCGGATTCCTCCTGGCGTTGCTGACCCCGCTGCTGCCGGTTCGGCAGGATCGGGCGAGCCTGGACTGGCCCCAGTCCGGCGTGACCAGCGTTGCCGCGCCATTGGTGTCCTACGAGCCGCTGCGGTTCGACGCCACGCTGCCCTGCTCGCTCACGGGAGCGGTCGGCACGGGGACTGTGCTGTCCACCGTTCCGATGGCGTCCGGCCAGGCCGCCACCAAAGGCTTGGTCGTCTCGGTGGCCGACGGCGTGCTCTCGGTGGTCCTGCGGGATATCCCGCTGCTGTCGGCGCCGCTGGCCGAGGTCGGATCCTGCGCGACGCTGACGGTCGAGTCCACCGCGGCGGCCACGACCGCGGAACTCACCGGAGTGACCAGACAGGACGGCACGCCGTTCCGGTCCACGGTCAGCCGGGACATCCGGCCGCAGATGGTGGGCGTGTTCACCGACCTGGACGCGGGCCGGCTCGACGGCGCGCGGGTGCACGCGGACATCGACTCGCGATTCTCCTCCACACCGTCGCCGCTGAAGCTGGCCGCGATGATCGCCGCCGCCGTGTTCACGCTGATCGCACTGCTCGCACTGCACCTGCTCGACACCAGCGACGGCCGTAAGCCACGGCGGTTCCTGCCTGCGCATTGGTGGCGGGTGACACCCGCGGACGGCGTGGTGCTCGGCACGCTGGCGCTGTGGCACGTCATCGGGGCCAACACCTCCGACGACGGTTACATCCTGAACATGGCGCGCGCGTCCGAGCACGCGGGCTATATGGCGAACTACTACCGATGGTTCGCGGTGCCCGAAGCGCCGTTCGGCTGGTCCTACGAGGCGCTGGCGTGGATGACCCGAATCTCCGACGCCAGCCTGTGGATGCGCCTGCCCACCTTGGCGGCGGGAATCATCTGCTGGCTGGTGATCAGCCGGGAAGTGCTGCCGCGGCTCGGCGCTCGGGTGCGGCGCAACAAGGTGGCATTGTGGACGGCGGGATTGGTGTTCCTCGCGTTCTGGCTGCCCTACGACAACGGTCTGCGTCCCGAGCCGCTGATCGCCGCGGGCGCGCTGCTCACCTGGTGCTCGATCGAACGCGCCATCGCGACCGGGCGATTGCTGCCCGCCGCGGTCGCCGTCCTGATCGCCGCCTTCTCGCTCGCGGCAGGCCCGACCGGCCTCATCTGCATCGCGGCGCTGATCGCGGGCTCCCGACCGGTGCTGCTGATCCTCATCAAGCGTGCGCGTGGGGCTGTCGCGACCCGGACCGGGGCGGACGCCGACGCGGCCGCCGCCGGTTCGGCGGACGCAGCGGCCGCGGTGAACGGCCCAGCGGACCTGCACAAGCCGTCCCGAGCAGGCACGGCATTCCGGTTGGCGGCACTGCTCGCGCCGGGCCTGGCCGCGGGCACGCTGGTACTGGTGGTGATCTTCGCCGACCAGACGCTGTCGACCGTGCTCGAGGCCACCAGGGTGCGTACGATCGTCGGCCCGAACGTGGCCTGGTTCGACGAGCGCACCCGGTGGGACTCGCTGCTGATGCTGTCGCCGGACGGCTCGCTCGCGCGGCGTTTCGGCGTACTGGTGATGCTGCTGTGCTTGCTGGTGTGCGTCTTGCAGGTGCTGCGCAAGGGACGGATTCCGGGTACCTCGCGCGGCCCGTCGGTGCGCATTCTCGGCATCGTGTTCGCCTCGCTGTTGCTGATGATGTTCACCCCCACCAAGTGGACCCATCACTTCGGCGTGTACGCCGGACTGGCCGGATCGCTGGCCGCGCTCGCGGCAGTCGCGGTGGGCACCACCGGCATTCGCTCGGCGCGCAATCGGTCGCTGTTCGCCGCCGCGGTGCTGTTCCTGCTGGCGGTGACCTTCACCGGGTCGAACGGATGGTGGTACGTGTCCAGCTACGGGGTGCCGTGGTGGGACAAGGCTCCGCTGGTCGCGGGCAAGGGCCTGTCCACGCTCTTCTTCGGTCTGAGCGGCGTCGCTTTGTTGATCGCGGTCTGGCAGCACTATCGCGAGCCGTATCGACGCGAGAGCACCACCGCGCCACGGCGTTTCGATCGGTGGGCCTCGGCGCCGCTGACCATCGCGGCCGCGCTGCTCGTGATCTTCGAGGTCGCCTCGCTGGCCAAGGCCGCGGCAACCCAGTATCCGGCGTACTCGATCACGAAGTCGAATGTCGAAAGCGTGCAAGGCGATTCGTGCGCACTGGCCAACGAGGTCATGGTGGAAACGAACACCGCGGACTCGCTGTTGCAGCCCTACACCGGCGCACTGGCAGACGGATTAGCCGCGCAGAACAAAGGTTTCACGCCGAACGGGGTCGCGCGTGACCTCACCGCCGACGCGGAGGAGACAGTCGGCGGCGGCGCGAACTCGGTGGAGAAGGACTCCGAGAACAAGACCACCAAGACCACCGGCGCGGGCACCGGAGGCGGCACCACCGCGCAGGCGGGCGTGAACGGCAGCACCGTCGCGCTCCCGTTCGGCCTCGACCCGGCCAAGACCCCGGTGCTCGGCAGCTATCAGGAGGGCGAGCAGCAACAGGCGAAGCTGACCACCCAGTGGTACCGGCTCGACCTCACCGACAGCCTGCGTCACGACCCCGCTTACCAGGTGCTCGCGATCACCGCCGCGGGCCGCATTCGGTCCGTCGACGCCGACGGTGTGCTCACCTATGGCCAGGAATTGCATCTGGAGTACGGCATCCGCGACGCGAACGGAGAGGTGCGCACCCTCGGTTCGATCGATCCGCTGGATATCGGCCCGGCGCCGTCCTGGCGCAACCTGCGGGTGCCGCTGGACCAGCTGCCCGCCGAGGTGAACGCGGTGCGACTGGTCGCGATCGACAACGACATCACGACCAAGCAGTGGCTGGCCGTCACCCCGCCCCGCCTGCCCAAACTGGCCACGCTGAATTCGGTAGTGGGATCGAAAGACCCGGTCCTGCTCGACTGGCACGTCGGCCTCGCGTTCCCATGCCAGCGCCCGTTCGACCACAAAGACGGCGTCGCCGAAATCCCCAACTGGCGTATCCTGCCCGACCGAGTCGGCTCCGACGCCTCCAACGCCTGGCAGGACGACATCGGCGGCGGCCCCCTCGGCTGGACCGGCCTGCTGCTGAAGTCGCAAACCGTCCCCAGCTATCTCGACCGCGACTGGGCACGCGACTGGGGTTCGCTGGAAAAGTTCACTCCGTACGACCCGAACGCCCGTCCCGCCGGCATCGGCGTCACCGTCGAGACCCGCAACGGATTGGCGACCGACGATCCGATCCGAATCCGCTGACGATCGGGGATGACTGACGCGACACAGCGGCTGGCGACGGTCTCGGTGTGTAAGCCGAGCAAACCGCAATCGTCTGGTCGGTGAGTGGCGTTCTGCGCGACTGGTGTCTACTCTGCCACCCACGACATCCGCGCCGAACCCGCCGACACCTCCGCACTGAACGCCCACCTGAGGCGCCTGATCGACACCACAGTTCGCGCGTACCGCGAAGACAACGACCCCACCTACAGCTACAACTGATGATCCTTCGGCTATACGGGGCGCTCGTGAAGCAGTTCCCCAGCGCCCCTCCCGATCTCGACCCACGACTCTGGGTTCGACATGCTCGAACTCCGAGCGACGACGAATGCTGCTAGCCGCACGACGAGCACGGTTCGAGTCCATGTGCCCGTTGCGATTATTTGAGGCATATAATTTCATGTAATCGTATGCTCTTGATTCAAGAATCATGCATCTCCTGGAGGCGGAAGATATGTCGCGAACAATGATCGACATCGACGATGCAGCCTTGGCCAAGGTAGGCGATCTGCTCGGCACCACGACCAAGAAGGACACCGTCAACGCGGCGTTGCACCAGGTCATCGCCATTTATCGGCGTTCGGCAGCACTAGAACGGATGATGTCTCGGTCCCAGGCCGGTGCGTACGACGACATCGTCGCGCCTGGGCGTAAGGCCGAGGCGTGGCGGTAGAGCGGTATCTCATCGACACCAGCGCTCTGGCGCGTATGGGGCATCCCACCGTCGCCTCGGTATGGGCGGGCACTGTGCAGGCGGGTCGGGTGCATATCTGCGCGGCGACCGAGACGGAGTTCCTCTACTCATCCCGGTCACTGGCCGATTTCGAACAGGATCGAGATGATCTTGCCGACATCTACCCCTGGCAGCCCATGCCTGAGCGAGTCTGGGAGCGAGCACGGGAAGTGCAATACGAGATGGCCAAGCAAGGCTGTCTACGGAGCGCAGGGCTAGCCGATCTCCTGGTAGCGGCGACTGCGGAGCTGGGCGGACTGACAGTTCTGCACTACGACGCGGACTTCGAGACCGTTGCGCAGATCACCGGCCAGCCCACGCGGTGGATCGCCCCCGCGGGCACAGTGTGATCTCAGGGCCCGTTTGCTCCGGGCAAGGCATCATGGCGCGCGTCCGCGGCGGAAGCCGGTCGGCTCTCACAAAAACCGGTTTGTACGGTCTGAAAAATATGCCCCACGTACAGCTACAACTTATGATCCTTCGAATGCTCGTGCCGCTCGTGACAGGGCTGGCGACAAGCGGTGGCGAGGCCGCAGAGCCGCCCCGAGGAGACGGTCAGTGCGGCGCGAACTCTGGCCCGGCGACCGTCGTCTGAAAGAGAGAACCGACCGTCCCTCCCTGGGGCGGGAGTGGGCGGTCGGCCATGTCCATACATCATACCCAAAGGTGCCTTGATGAGTATGCTCTTGCCGCGATGTGCTCGAACGCACGCCGGACACCGATCATGACGACCTATGACAAGCCGTTCAAGTCTCTGGCCGATCAGGTGAGCTTACTGCGCCAGCGCGGGTTGATCGTTGACAACGAAGCAGCGGCCATGCAAGTGCTGAGCAAGATCGGCTACTACAGGCTGAGCGGCTACTGGTACATATATCGTGTCCAAGTACAGATTCCCGGCGCACCGGGAGAAGCCCCCCGCACTGCAATAGGTGACGAGTTCGTTCCTGGGACGACATTCGACCGCGTCTTGGAGCTCTATGAGTTCGATCGCCGCCTCCGGCTGCACGTTCTTGATGCGATCGAGCGCATCGAAGTCGCGCTGCGGGTCCAACTCGGGTACACCCTGGGCGCCGGACACCCCTTCGCGCATCTCGACCCCGCATCTTTGGATCGAACATTCACCGCGTTCGATGACCAGAATCCTGTTGTGAGCAAAGCGCATTGGCTGACCAGCGGCCATGCACAGTGGCTGACCAACGTTAGACGGAATGAAGACCGGTCGAAAGAGGACTTTGTCAAGCACTTCAAAGCCAAATATGGTATGCCGCTTCCAGTTTGGGTGGTCACAGAGCTGCTCACCTTCGGCAGCCTGTCCACCTTGCTCGCCGGGTTGAAACCGGCGCATAAGAACCTGATCGCCGCAAGCTTCGGAATTTTCGATGAGAACTGCGACGGAGACGGCGCGGCTCTGACGAAATGGATCATGAATCTCACGTACCTGCGCAACACATGCGCCCATCACGTGCGTTTGTGGAACAAGAACATGATCGAACAGGTCAGCCGGCTCGAAGGTACCCCAGATCTCGCTCATGCGGCTGACGCCCACTCACGCTCACGGGTATATGCGTCGCTGGCGATACTCGCTTATCTCACGAGCCAACTCGACCCGAAGTCGACGTGGCGCCTCGAGACCGCGGAGCTGATCAAGGCCGGGCTTGCTGCAATAGGCCAACCGGACAGCCGTATCGGATGCCCACGAGGATGGGAGAACCAGCCCATTTGGTCGACAACCTATCAACCGCCTGCCGATCCGCTTCCTGCCGAACACCGCCGGATATTGCAGCGATTCGAATGCATCGGGACGTCCGAGGTCGGCGCCGTCATCGACGCGAGCGCCACCCCCAGTCGCAGGACAAGTGCCGTGCGGTACCACCGAGCCCGTTCCAGGCTCCTGGGGTTCCCTGTCGGAAAGACATACCGGTTCCCGACCTTTCAGCTGGATGCCGCCGGTAAACGCATAGACCCATTAGTTGAGGAAGCCAATGTCGGGCTCGGCGCCCAGGACCGCCCATGGGAGGTCGGCGCCTGGTGGAGCACCCCTAACAAGGAGCTCGACGGCGTCAGCCCGATGGATTTGCTGCGCGCCGGAAATCTGACCAGTGACCTGATCGCCGCAGCAATCCGGGCCCGCTGAGATGGCTGAGGCGCTCGCCGCCCGACCACTGCGGCGAGCCGGGTACAAAAACCGGTTGTACGGTCTGAAAAATAGGCCCCCACCTGTGCCGATGCATCGCAGGACGAATCGGGCTCGTGGCCTTAATCTGTGATTTATGACAACGGCATTCGATGATATGGGTCTGCGCGATCTTGTCGGACTGCTCAGCGAAGAGGAACAACGGGAACTGCGACCCGCGGTGTTGCGGGTGCTCAACCGCCTTCCCTCGCAAGAGGTGCTCCGGCGCGAGCTCGGTCTTCGCCTGAAGGTCTGAGCGCCCGGTATCGCACCGGAACAAAACGGGCAGGGCCGCCGCGCAGGATTGCCTGCGCGGCGGCCCTGTGTCCGGCTACTGGACTGGCTATCCCGTAGTCAGCTCGCCGAAAGCGACGTCGATGGGTATCGGCACGTCCACCGTCAGCCGACGAGTGTGCAGGCATACCAGGTGGTACCGGCCTTCAGAGAGGCGGTACTCCTCGATCTGCTCGATCCCATCGCCGGGCTCGGTGAGAAACACGATGAGGTACACCGGGATACCGGCCGCGGCGTACGCGGCCTTCTTTTCCACGGTATCGGTGTGGTGTGAACTGTCCGGAGAGACGATTTCTACCACGAGCACGGTGTGATCGGCGTAGAGCTTCGCGTCATCATCGAGGCAGCGATACACGACGACGTCCGGTCGACGAAGGCTGAGCGGAACGTCGCTGAGCCGGACGTCTACGTCGGTTTCGACTATCACGCGCGGCTCTGGTTTGCGCGCCGCTTCCATGTGCGCGGCCATTCGCCGCGCCACCCGGTTGTGCAGCCGTGATGGACTTTCGCACTTCACGATATGGCCGTCGACGACCTCGATAGTCCGGCAGAAGTCGACAGGCAGCAGTTCATAGTCTCGTGCGGTGATCTGGTCCGGGATCCAGCGGTACCAGTCGCTGGGGGCGCCGCTCGTCATTGCCTGGAGACTACCGGCACAGGCTTGCACGCACTCAGCGCATTTCTGGCCCGTTGAGTTCATGGGCCTGACACGGAAAGGCCGCCGCGCAGGTTTGTCACCCACGCGGCGGCCCGGTGTCCGGTCCGCTCCGACTCGGTCAGAACACCCGCAGCCGGCCCGGCGTCCACAGGCCGGACCTCGTCTCTGTCCCGGTGTCCAACTTCGCTGGGATCGCGTTGCGGTCGTACTGGTCGTAGCGCTCCAGCGAACCCCAGTCGCGCGCCCAGTTGTCCTTCAGATAGGTCGGCACGGTGGTCGACTTGGCCAGCATCTGCGTGAAGCCGAGCGGGCCGCCGAACTCCTCGGCCTGCCAGGTGTTGGTGGAACTGATGGCCAACGGGCGATCCGGGAGGATCCGGTAGCCGGGCACCTCGGCCACGCCGTTCTTGTGGTCGAACGGCCGCTGGCACGGGAACTGCAAGCCCACTGCCCAGTCCAGCAGGATCGGCTGCTGCGAACCGAGGAGGCTGTTGAGCGACTGCAGCTTCGGCATCCGTGGCGGAGTGAACGCCAGCCACTGGTCGCCGATCAGGATCGGATCGTTGGCGACGATGCGCACCGCGTCGGCGTCCGGGGCGATCTCATCCAGCGGCACGCGCAGGTTACGCCAGGACGGGAACGGGCCGATATCGCGCGGCAGGTAGGTGCCGAGTTTCTGCACGCTTCCGTCGGGCAGGTGCTTGCCGTAGTCGACGGTGAGCGACTGGCCGTATTTCATCGCACCGGTGTCGTCGAAGGAAAGGATGCGTCCCGCGGCCGAGATCACCACCAGCGGTGTGTCCGCCGAACGAGCGGGCAGCTGGTACCAGCTCGAGGTGACGCTCGCGGGCTGCTGCATTCCGTTCTGATAGCTACCGAGGATCGGCGTAGTCGCCGGGTCCAAGCCGAATGGCAGGGCGACAGTGCTGCCGTTGACGCCGCGCGCGCCTTGGCCGCCGCCGGTGCCCGCGCTCTGCCCCTCGGCGAACGCCGCGCCGACCGACTGGGTGGAGGTGTTGCCGGTGCCCGGTTTCACCTCGACGGTGTCGGCGGACAGATCGTTGGGCACGCCGTTCGGGTCGAAACCGACCGGGTCGATACCGGCCAGCGGATCGGCCGGGTCGGTCGGCGGGTGCGCCGGGTCGATGATCGGCTGCAGTCTGCCGCCGTTCGGGTCCGGTTCCACCAGCACGTCATTGGCCAGGCCGCAGGTGCTGCCGCCGAGTGCGTCGATGTTCGAGCGGGCCAGCGAGTACGCCGGGTACTGCGAGACCGCGCCCTTGACCAGGGACAGCACCTCCAGCGCCACCATCGCCGCGGCGACCACGGTCAGCGGAATCGCGGCGAACCGGCGAATCCGCCGGCCCCGCGCCGTCTTCGCCGACGGCTGCGGCTTGGTGTAGTCCTCGCGCAACGCGTACCAGCCGACCAGCGCGAGCGCCAACCCGAACAGGATGAGCATCAGCGTGTTCGACTGGTAGCCGTGCAGCGACACGCGCTTGTCGAACCACGGCACGCCGAAGCTGGACACATACCAGTAGCCGTTGATGCCGGAGAAGGCGACCGCCAGCACGAACAGCAACCCGGCCAGGAAAATCGCCCGGTTCTTGCGCGCCCGCAACGCGCTCGCCGAGACCGCGACCGCGGTGACCGCCGCCAGCGAGCCCGCGATACCCGCGTACGCGCCGAAGTGGTGGGTCCACTTGGTCGGGTTGAACATCATGAAGAAGATCGTTCCGAAGACCACGCCCATCAGCCGCCAGGTCGGCCCGCTCGCGATGCCCGGCACCTGCCTGCGCCGCAGCAGCACGAGCATGGTGGTGAACAGGCACAGCAGCATCACCAGGAAGGCGAAGCGGCGCGACAGCGAGCCGTCGACGGTCTCCACGAACAGGTAGTAATAGCGCAGGTAGTCCTCGTACCAAGCCAGGTTCGGCCCGGTCACCTGGCGCACCCGGTTGGCCTCCTGGATACCCGCGAAGGTCTGATCGCTGTAGACCACCGTCAGCACGAGGACACCGGCCGCGGCGATCGGCGCGAGCAGCGGCAGCGTCGATCCCCACCGCCCGACGCCCTCGGCGGCGAACCGCCGGTGCTTGCGCACCACGATGCGCACCAGCGGCCGGATACCGGCCAGCAGCGCCGCTACACACATCAGACCCGTGGGCGCGGCGGCCAGCGTGAACGCCGCGACCAACACCGCGACCCCGGCGGGCAGCAGCCGACCGGTCGCAATGGCCCGCTCGATCGACACCCAGGTCAGCAGCGCACCCAGCGCGACGATCGGCTCGGAACGCAAACCGTTGTCGAACGGCAGCCAGAACGCCAGGAACACCAAGCCACCCGTCCACAGCGCCACCTTGCTGGTGCGCACGCCGCGGCCCAGGCGCGGCACGACCTCGCGGCTGATCACCAGCCAGCACAGAACGGCGCAGGCCAGCGCGGGCAACCGCACCCACGGGCTGGCCGTGGAGATCTCCGAGAAGACCTGGATCACGTAGTAGTACCAGCCGAACGGCGCCTCCGGCACGCCGTACCACCGGAAGTAGTTGGCCATGTATCCCGCGTGCGGGGCCACCCGCACCATGCTGAGGATGTAACCGTCGTCGGAGGTGTTCGCGCCCGCGAAATGCCACAGCAGCAGCGTGCCGACCACCACGCCGTCCGCCCAGGTCGGCTTCAGCCAGTTCGCCGGAAGGAATCGACGGTGCGCGCGCCCGTCACCGCCGTCGAGCCGGCCCAGCGCCGCCAGTGCGACCAGCGTGCACAGCACCGCGGCGATCATCGCGATCAGCTTGATCGCGGTCGGGCTGGAGGAGAAACGGGTGTCCACGGTCATGTGGAATGCCAGCCCCGCGGGCGCCGCGCCCTTCAGATCGGAGAAGATCCCGACCACTTGCGGCCGCAGGTCACCGCTCAGCGCGCCCTCCACCGGCACGGTCACCGTCTCGGGGGCCCGACCCTCGACCGGCTGCTCGACCTGCTTGCTGAGCCCATTGAACACCGCGTGCGTGCGATCGGCGTCCGAGCTGATAGTCAGCGACGTGCACTCGCCCATCTGGCCCCGCTCGGCAGACACCACGACCGCATTGCGGTCTACCACGTCCACCGAGCTCCCCGACACCCGCACGAACATGGCCTCCAGCGCGGCACGGTCACCCTGCGGCGGCGCGGTGGCCAGCAGCATGCCACCCCGCTCGGGCAGCTGGGCGATGGTGTCGCACGGGATCGTCGCCGTCAGCTCGACCGGGACCTGCGACATCAGCGGCGCCTGCACGTCGGCGAGCGTTGCGCCCTGCGGCCAGTTCAGCGCCGCGGTCGCCTGCGTGACCGGCAAGAATGGCGTCGCCAGCGCGAACAGTGCACCGAGCACTCCGGCGACCAGTGCGATCAAGCGCGCGGTCCGGTAATCATTCGGAGTCACCGCCGGGGCGGCGGGCGGTTTTGTCAGAACAGCGGTTGCGGCGTCGGGCACGGTTGGCAATGCTAGCTGGCTCCCCCGCCGCGCCGGGTCTATAGGGCATGCCAGTCAGATGGCGCGTATCAGCGTCCCGATCACGCTTGGGTGCCGCTCGAGTTTTGGTGTGCCCAGCGAGTTACCCATCCACCTCCAACCGGTAAGCATTCGGGCCTATTCCAGGCATCTTGGCTCTATCCCGACAACTGATTTCGAAAGAACATGGGTAACTCACCGGGTACGCCCAGAAACAACTGGCACCCAACGCAGGACCTGAACGCAATCCCGCGTCACCCAACCGGTACGGCCTGAAGATTCGGAGAGGCGGGGGAGCATGGCAGGGTAGGGGTATGACCAAGGTGAATCTCTCGACGAACTACGGGCCGATCGTCCTCGAACTGGATGATCAGAAGGCGCCGAACACCGTGCGCAATTTCGTGGACTACGTGAACTCCGGCCACTACAACGGCACGATCTTCCACCGCGTCATCCCCGGCTTCATGATCCAGGGCGGCGGCTTCGAGTCCGGTCTGCGCCAGAAGGGCACCAAGGACCCGATTCAGAACGAAGCGAACAACGGCCTGAAGAACGCCAAATACACCGTCGCGATGGCCCGCACCAACGATCCGCACTCGGCCACCGCGCAGTTCTTCATCAACGTCTCGGACAACGATTTCCTCAACCACTCCGCGCCCAGCCCGGCCGGCTGGGGCTACGCCGTGTTCGGCGCGGTGACCGAAGGCACCGACGTGGTCGACAAGATCGCGGCTGTCGCCACGTCCTCGGCGGGCATGCACCAGGACGTGCCGGTCGAGGACGTCGTCATCGAATCCGCCAGCATCGGCTGACTTTCCGACACGCAACACACGAATCGGGCCGCGCCCCGAAGGATGCGGCCCGATCGTGTTTCCGGCATCGCTACAGCGGCAACAGGTGGTGCTTGCGCGGGTTGGGAGCAACCGACTTGTCCCGCAACAGTTGTAGCGCGCGCCGCAGTTCCAGCCGGGTTTTCGACGGCTCGATGACCGCGTCGACATATCCGCGCTCGGCAGCCACCCAAGGCGTGGCGATGGTGGCGTTGTAGAAGTCGATCATCTGCTGGCGAATGGCCGCCCGCTGTTCCTCCGGCGCGGCCTCGATCTGCTTGCCGCCGATCAGGCTGACCGCGCTCTCCGCGCCCATCACCGCGATGCGCGCGGTGGGCCAGGCCAGATTCACGTCGGCGCCCAATTGCTTGGATCCCATCACGGCATAGCCGCCGCCATAGGACTTGCGGATCACCACGGTCACTTTCGGCACGCTGGCCTCGACGTAGGAGAACAGGAACCGGCCGCCACGCTTGATGACGCCGATCTTTTCCTGTTCGACCCCGGGCAGGAACCCGGGCGTGTCGACCACGAAAATGAGCGGAAGTTCGTACGCGTCACACAGCCGCACGAAATGCGCCGCCTTGTCCGAGGCCCGCGCGTCCAACGCGCCCGCGTAGACCATCGGCTGATTGGCGACCACGCCGACGCTGCGCCCGTCGACCCGGGCGAAGCCGGTGATGATGTTGCGTCCAGCGGACCCGCCGACCTCGTGGAACGCACCGTCGTCGAAGATCCGCAGCAGGATCTCGTGCATGTCGTAGCCCGCGTTGTCGGAATCCGGGACGATCGAGTTCAGCTCGAGATCGTTGTCGGTGGTCTCCGGCTCCAGACCGGGATTCACGATCGGCGCCAGTTCCTGGCAGCTGGTCGGCAGGTAGCTCAGATAATCGCGCACCCACTCGAACGCGGCCGCCTCGTTCTTCGCGACATGGTGGATGTTGCCGTATTCGGCCTGGCTACGCGCGCCGCCGAGTTCCTCGAGACTCACGTCCTCCCCGGTGACCTCGCGGATCACCTTCGGACCGGTGACGAACATGTACGCCTCTTCGGTCGCCACCACCACGTCGGTGTTGATCGGCGCGTACACGGCACCGCCCGCGCACTTGCCGAGGATTATCGAGACCTGCGGGACCAGACCCGACAGCGGCTCCTGGCGCCGCCCCAGCTCCGCGTACCACGCCAGCGAGGTCACCGCCTCCTGCACGCGCGCGCCGCCGGAATCGTTGATGCCGACCACCGGGCAGCCGACCTTGGCCGCGTACTCCAGCAGCCCGGCCACCTTGCGGCCGAACATCTCACCCACCGAACCGCCGTACACGGTCTGGTCGTGCGAGAACACCGCGACCGGCCGGCCCGCTACCAAGCCGTACCCGGTGACGACGCCGTCGCCGTACAGCGCGGCGGGATCACCCGGTTTGCGCACCAGCGCACCGATCTCCATGAACGTGCCCGGATCGAGCAGCATGTTGATCCGGTCGCGGGCGCTGGGGATGCCTTTCTTCGCCCGCTTGGCCAGCCCCGCTTCACCGGCCGGTTCCTGCGCCAGCTCCAGTCGCTTGCGCAGGTCGGCGAGCTTTTCGGCAGTCGTGCTCACTTGGCCCCTTTCGCCTGGATCGCGGCGAGCTTCGCGGTCAGGTCGGCCCCGATCTTCCCGATCCGCGGTTCATCGATGATCTGCAAGTGGTCGCCTGGAATGTGGACGACCTCCAGGTTGGTCAGGTAGTCGTCCCAGCCGCCGTTGGGCAACCGGTCGGCGAAGCGCGGCTCGAGCTCGATCATCCCGTCGTGGTAACGATCGGCGAGGTAGAGCACCGTCTCGCCGTCGTAGCGGGATGGCTGGGTCTTGGCGAGCTGACGGCTCTCGACCCACGATGTGCGCTGGTGCTCGAGCACCCCACCCGGAATCTTCGTGCCGCTGATCTTGATCAGATCGCTGATCATCCTGAACTGCTCGTCGTCAGAGGCGGCCGCCAGAGTTTCCAACTGCTCGCGGTCCAATTCGCCTTCGACACCGTAGGTCTTTTTCGCGAACACCTGGTAGCGCTCGATGCGCCGCACCCGCTCCTCGGGGCTGTTGTCCTCACCCTGCGTCGGAAGGGCCAGGTCGATCAGGCCGACCACGCGCACATCCGCGCCCTCGGCACGGAGCAGCTGCGCGGTCTGCATGGCCAGCACCGCTCCGAGCGACCAACCGTAGAGCACGAACGGACCGTCACCCTGAATCTTGCGCAGCTCAGGAAGGTATTGGCGTGCCCGTTCCTCGATCGACCCTTCGACCCGCTCGAGGCCGTACATCGGAGTCTCGGCCGACAGCCGCTTCAGCAACGGTTCGTAGACGAGCGTGTTACCGCCCGACGGATGGAACACGAAGACCGGCACGGCGTCCGAACCCTCCGGCCGCGCACGCAGCGGACGGACGAAACCGTCCACATCCGCGCCGCTGTCCTGCAGATTGCGCACGATGTCGGCCAGCTGTTCGATGGTCTCGCAGTCGAGTACGTCATCGACCGTGACCTCGGCCTTGACCCGTTCGGTCAGGCGTGCGGCCAGCTTCTCCGCGGTGTCCTCGTCGAGGATCGGCAGCGTGGTGAAGATGCCTCCGGCCGATTTACCGGTGACCACCGCCCAGGTGGCGAAGGTGAGCCGCTCGGCGGCATCGCGCGGCGGGACGTCGTCTTCCACGTCGGCGGACGGCTGCCCGCCGAACACTGCGGCAGGTGTGGCCGTGGCCGGTGCGGGCTCGATAACCGATTGCGCGGCGGGAGTGGCATCACTTGCGGAAGCCGTTTCGGCCGACCCGGTCTCCGCTGCGACGGGAATCGAATCCGCCTCGGGCGCAGCGGTTTCCGATGTCGCGCTCACCTTGCCGGGCAGTCCGGTGTCCGACGATGCGGTCGCGGCGCCCACCGCGGCGAGCGGGTCGGCTCCGGTAGCCAGCGCCGCTCTGGCCGCGGACATGAAGTCGGCGTCGACAGCCAACTCGCCCGTGCCGCCCGCGGCCTTGTCGGCGGCTTGCTGGTCGGCCATCGCCTGCACTTCGTCGCGGTGCTCGATGGCGTAGCGCAGCACCTTGCCCACCTCATGCAGGCTCGCGTCGCGCACGGCCTGGACCTGCAGCTGCGGGATGTCGAACTCGTATTCGACCCGGTTCTTGATGCGCATGGCCATCAGCGAGTCCAGACCGAGTTCCATCAGCGGGATCTCCATCGGAAGATCCTCGACCGCGTAACCCATCGATTCCGCGACGATCAGCGCGAGCCGCTCCTCGACGGTCTGCGTGCCGTTCGGATCCCATCGCTCGCCGAAGGTTTCCACGAACTCGCTGTCGACGCCGCTCTGCGGCACCGCTACCGCGCCTGGAATCGGCTCGGCCACAACGACTTCCGGCAGCGGTGCGCCAGAGACCAGGACGGCGTCGAACACCAGCCGGAAACTGTTGCCCTCCTTGGCGTGCACCTGCACCGAGGCGCCGCCGAGGTGTGGCGTGAGCGTGGTAGTGAGCGTGCCCGAGGTGGGGATCGGCGCGTGCGGGATCGAGGCACCGAGCGACACGTCACTGAGTACCTGCGCCGCAGCGGCATTCACCAACTCGACGAGACCGGTGACCGAGGACGCCCGCACCTCCCAGACGTGCCTGCCGTCCGGCAATGCGACGTGCGCGCCCGGCACTCGCCCGTTGCCGCCCGAGGACAACTCGACCTTCGGCCAATACTCCTTACGCAGGAACGTGGTTCGCGGAATCTCGGCGTAGTCACCGGCACTGAGCAGTGACCACAGATCGACCTTGTGCCCGTGCACGTAGAGCTGGGCGAGTGCGGCGATCACGCCCGCGGACTCGTCCTCCTTGCGCTTGAGCGTGGGGATGAGCTGCGCGTCGTGCAGGCCTGCGGCGAAGGTGGTGCCCAGCACCTGCATCAGCGCAACGGAATTCGGCGCCAGCTCCAGGAATGTGGTGTGGCCCGCGTCCACCGCGAGTTTCACCGCGTTGGTGAAGTAGACGCTGTGGCGCATGTTCTTGACCCAGTAGGCCTCGTCGTGGATCGGGTCGTCGCCCGGACGGAAGTACTCCTGTTTGTGCACCGTCGAGTACACGCCGGTCTTCAGCTTCGTCGGCTCGATGCCGGCCAGTTCCGCGGCAAGCTCGCCGAGCAGCGGATCCATCTGCGAGGTGTGTCCCGCGCCGCGGGTCTGCAGCACCCGGGCGAACTTCCCCGCCGCCTCCACCTGCGCGACGATCGCCGCGACCTGATCCTGCGGGCCGCCGATCACCGTGTTGGTCGGCGCCGCGTATACCGCGACCTCGACATCCGGGTAATCCGGCAGCAGATTCGCGACATCCTCGGCGCTGTACTCGATGAGCGCCATATTGCGCACGTCGTCATCGCTGATCATCTGCTCGCCCTCGCCCATCAGGCGGGAACGGGCGCAGATCACGCGCACCGCGTCCTCGAGGGGCAGGCCACCGGCGATGTACGCGCCCGCGACCTCGCCCATGGAATGGCCCACCACCGCGTCGGGTTCCGCACCGTGCGCGCGCAGCAGCGCGGCCAAGCCGATCTGGATGGTGAAGATGCCGACCTGCGAAGTGCCGACGTCATAATCCTGGCCGTCGTCCAGGAACATCTCGCGCACCGAATATCCGGCCTCGTCCTGCACCAGCTCGTCGACCTCGTCAACGGCGCCAGCGAAGATCGAGTTCTCCAGGTAGAGCTGCTTACCCATCTTGCGGTGCTGCGCGCCGAAACCGGCCAGCACCCACATCGGGCCCAGCACCGCGGGCGCGTCGGCGGTGAACACACCCGGGCCCGGCTTGCCCGCCGCGATGGCGCGCAGCCCAGCGACCGCCTCTTCGTGGGACGTGGCGAGCACGACGCCGCGCGAACGCCAGTGACTGCGCTTGGCCAGTGAACGCGCCACATCGGCGAGCGGGGTCCGTGCGCCCGCCTCGGATTCCAGCCAGTCGGCCAGCTCGGCGGCGGCGCGACGGCGGCGCGAGGGCAGGTAGCCCGAAACGGGCAGGATCAGCGGCAACGGCTCGGTGCGCTCGACGGTCCATTCGGCGGCAGGCGCGGCGGCCTCGGCAGCTTCGGCGACGCCCGCGACCACGGCCCCAGCGACCACGGCGTCGGCTTCCGCGACCACGTCCGTGGTCTCGTCGTCCAGCACGTCCTCGTTCAGCGCGTCGCGGTTCAGCACGTCGCCGCTCAGCTGCGACTCGAGTTCGGCGAATGGTGCCAGCGCCGGGTCCGCGGTGGGCACATACTCCTGGACGACAACGTGCGCGTTGGTGCCGCCGAAACCGAAGCCGGAGATCCCGACGGTGGCCGTGCCGCTGTAACGCGGGAACTCGGTGGGCTCGTCGACGACCTTCAGGTGCGCCTGGTCGAACGGGATGTAGGGGTTCGGCCCGGCGTAGTTGATGTTCGGCGGAATGACGTTGTGCTGCAACGACATGATCACCTTGGCCAGGCCGGCCGCACCCGCGCCGGACTCCAGGTGGCCGAAATTGGTTTTCGCCGAGCCGAGCAGCGCGGGCTTGTCGGCGTCGCGGCCGCGGCCGACGACCCGGCCGAGCGCGTCGGCTTCGATCGGGTCACCGAGCAGCGTTCCGGTGCCGTGCGCTTCGATGTAGTCGACCGTGGACGGCGGGATGCCCGCGTCGCGGTAGGCGCGGCGCAGCACCTCGGCCTGGGCGTCCGGGTTCGGCGCGACGATGCCGTTGGAGCGACCGTCGGAGTTGACCGCCGAACCCTTGACCACGCCGAGGATCCGATCGCCGGCACGCTCGGCGTCGGCGAGCCGCTTGAGCACCACCAGACCAGCGCCCTCGGAGCGCACCATGCCGTCGGCGTCGGCGCTGAACGCTTTGACCCTGCCGTTCTTCGCGACCGCGCCGACGGAGTCGAAGCCGAGCGTGGCCATCGGAGCGAGCAGCATGTTCACGCCGCCCGCCAGCGCCAGATCGGCGTCCCCGCTGCGCAGCGCCCGCACCGCCTGGTGCACCGCGACCAGTGTGGACGAGCACGCGGTGTCGATCGCGACCGAAGGGCCGCGGAAGTCGTAGAAGTAGGAGATGCGGTTCGCGATGATCGAGGACGAGCTGCCGGTCAAGCCATACGCGGCGGCCGATGCGGGCGCGGACTGGTCCGACCCGCCGAGACCGAGCGCGGCGACCAGCATGAAGTCGTTGGTCGAGGTGCCGATGAAGACGCCGACCGCCTCGCCTTTGAGCTGACTGGCCGGAATTCTGGCGTGTTCCAACGCCTCCCAGGTCAGCTCCATCATCAGGCGCTGCTGCGGATCGACCCGCTCCACCTCGATCGGCGACATCGCGAAGAACTCGGCGTCGAAGCTCTTCACGACTTCCTGGTCGAGATAACCACCAAGGGTGTTGCCTTCGGCGATCGCCTTGGCCGCCGCCGGATCGCCGGCGAACTCCGACCACCTGCCCTCGGGCAGTTCCCGGATCGCGTCACCGCGGCCGATGAGGAATTCCCACGTCGACTCAGGCGTGTTACCCGCGCCGGGCAGCCGGGTCGACAGACCGACGATGGCGATGTCGTGCGCCTCGCCGGGTGTGTAACCCGCGGCGTAGAAGGCGTCGTCGGACGATTCCGCAGGCGCCTCCGGTTCACCGTTGATGATCCGCTCGGCGAGCGCGGCGATGGTCGGATGCTGATACACGATCGTCGCGTTCAGCACGACGCCGGTCAGTTCCTCGATGTCCCCACCGAGGGCGATGGCATCGCGCGAGGCGAGCCCGAACTCCTCCATCGGCCGGTCGACGGTGATCTGCTCGATCGGTTGTCCGGTCGCTTCGCAGACCCAGCGCCGCAGCCACTCGCGCAGCTCCGCGACCGACATGTCGGTCTGCGCGCCACCCTTCGCGGACTCGGCCGGGGCCGTCGTGTCCGCGACGGTTTCCGCCGGCGGGGTGTCGGTCGTCTGAGTGGGCGTGCCCTCGTTGTCAGCCATCAATTCCTCAAGCTACCTGTCTGCGTACCGGGCGTACCGGGTATTGACGCTCGGCGTGGGAAGGTCGGTGCCGAGCGTCAATGGTCGGTCCGAGGCCGCCCGTGGCGATTACTCTTCCAGTGCATCGGGGAAGGCTTGCTGCGTGTAACCACCCCGCAGTGTTCCCTCCAGATAGGCCGCCCGACAGGCCCGCCGGGCGATCTTGCCGCTGGACGTGCGCGGAATCGAGCCCGCGGGCACCAGCAGCACGTCGCGGACGGTCACACCGTGGCGCTGCGCGACTGCCGCGCGCACCGCGTCGGCGATCGGCAGCGGATCGGCTTTGCCCGCGCCGGGACCGCGCTCGCCGACGATGACCAACTGCTCGGAGGCGTCGTCGGCGTCGAACTGCAGGCCGGAATGGCTGCCCTGCTCGAATACTTCGGCCGGGAGCTGGTTGGCGGGCACCGAGAATGCGGCGACGAACCCGGGGCGCAGCGCCGTGCTGGCTTCTTGCGCGGAGTACTCCAGGTCCTGCGGGTAGTGGTTGCGGCCGTCCACGATCACCAGGTCCTTGACGCGGCCGGTGATGTAGAGCTCGCCCTCGAAGTACACGCCGTAGTCGCCGGTGCGCATCCAGTTCGCCGCCGGTTCGGTGCCCTCGGCGTGACTGCCCTCGGGCAGCCGGTGGGTGACCTTGTTCCGGAACGTCGCCGTCGTCTCGTCCGGACGCCCCCAGTAACCGATGCCCATATTGTTGCCGTGCAGCCAGATCTCGCCGACCCGGCCGTCGGGCAGTTCGCGGCCGCCGCCCTCGGATTCCACCGATTCCGGATCGACGATCGTCGCCCACTGCGACAGCGCGATATAACCGCAGGACACCTGCGCGATCGCGTCCGCATGGCCGGGTTCGACCTGCACCATGCGGCCCGCGTTGAGTTCCTTGCGGTCGACGTAGGTGACCTTGGCCTCGTCCTCGGCCTTGGTGGCGGAGACGAACAGCGTCGCCTCGGCCATGCCGTAGCACGGCTTGATGGCGGTCTTGGGCAGCCCGTAGGGCGCGAACGCCTCGTTGAACTTCTTCATCGACGACGTGGTGACCGGCTCGCTGCCGTTGATCAGCCCGATCACGTTCGACAGGTCCAGCGCCTCGCCATGCTTCGGCAGACCGCGCGCCGCGGCGTGCTCGAACGCGAAGTTGGGTGCGGCGGCGAAGGTTCCGGCACCGTCGGAGACCGCGGCCAGTTCCTTGATCCAGCGATAGGGGCGGCGCACGAACGCGCTCGGCGACATGATGGTGATGTATTTGCCACCCACCGCGGGCAGGATCACGGTGAGCAAGCCCATGTCGTGGAACAGCGGCAGCCAGGTCACGCCGCGTGAGTTCCAATCCAGGTTGATCGCTTCCACCATTTGCAGCAGGTTCGTGCCGACGGCGCGGTGGGTGATCTCGACACCGGCCGGCACCCGGGTGGAGCCCGAGGTGTACTGCAGATAGGCGATGTCGTCGATGGCGATGTCGGGGCGCACCCAGCTCTCGCCGACACTGTCCGGGATGGCGTCCACCGCGATGATGCGCGGGCGCTGGGCGGCGGGCAGCGAGCGGAAGAACTGCCGGACCCCGGCCGCGGAGGAGCTCGCGGTCAGGATCGCGGCGGGCTCACAGTCACCGAGCACCGCGCGCAGGCGGTCGGTGTGGCCGGGCTCGTCCGGGTCGAACAGCGGGACCGAGATGGTGCCCGCGTAGATCGCGGCGAAGAAGGAGATCACGTAGTCCAAACCCTGCGGGGCGAGGATCGCGACCCGGTCGCCCGGGTTGGTCACTTGCTGCAGTCGAGCGGCCACCGCGCGCAGCCGGATGCCGAACTCACGCCACGTCAGCTCCTGCGCCTCGCCGTCGCGCTCGCGGGAGTAGTCGATGTAGCGATACGCCAGGGTGTTCGCGTCGTTCCGAGTGTGCTTCTCGACGTGATCGACCAGGGTGTGATCCTCGGGAATTCGGATGTTCCCGGTTTCGTCCAGGTAGTCGTCGAAAGTCTCTTCCATTCCTTCTCCTCCGAGGCACACGCAGCAACCGGCGAGATCGCCGTTATTACCTGTGAGGCCCCGACTCGCTTTCGCCCGCGGGTGCTCCAAGTGCAGAGCCAGCCTGCAGATTTTGTGCGGTCTGCGCGGTGACCGCCTATCGGCTAGATGTACTCAAACCAGAGTCATGTTACAGAGAAGACCGGTTCACTCGTCCCGCAGCAGGGGGATAACGGGGGCGAACGCGTCCATCTGGGTGGGGAAGACACCGACGTAGGACATCGAGGTGAGTTGCCGCACACGCCTGAGCTGCTCGGCGATCTCCTCGAATGTGCCGATCGCCACGTAGGGCGAGTTCAGGATGTCCTCGACGGACAACTGAACATCGACCTCCAGGTTCGGGTGCAGTCCCCGTTCCAACGCCGACAGCGCCATCTCCGCGGTCTTCTCGCGATCATCGGTGATCACGATCGCGGTGACGGCCCAGTTCAGTTCGATGTCGGCGAACCGGTCACCGGCGGCCTCCCTGATCAGGTTCACCTTTTCCACGGCCTTCTCGATGGTGATGCCGGAGAGCCGGAGCTTGCCGTCCTTGGTGGTGACCGGGATGACGGAGATGATGTCGGCGTGCCGGGCGGCCAAGCGCAGCATCTTCGGGCCGCCACCGCCCGCGCAGATCGGCGGACGCGGGCCCTGCCGCGGCCGAGGAGTCCCCTTGACGCCGCGCACCTGATAGTGCTTGCCGTCGAAGGTGCACTCCTGGCCGCGCAGCAGCACGTCGAGAATGGTCAGCGCCTCGTCCAGTTTCTCCAGCCGGACGCCGGGCGACTCGTAGGGGATACCCGCGTTGTCGAACTCTTCTTTGATCCAGCCCGCGCCGAGGCCGACCTCGAGCCGGCCCTTGGACAGCACGTCGATCGTGGCGAGGTCCTTGGCCAGCACGACGGGGTGGCGGAAACCGTTCGCCAGCACCGACGTCCCGAGCCGGATCTTGTCCGTGGCCTGGGTCAGCGCGCCGAGCGCGGCGATCGGGCCGATCTGGTCACCGAGGTGGTCCGGGACGACGAAGGTGTCGAAGCCGTACTCCTCGGCCTGCTGGGCGGTCTGGATGAACTTGCGGGCACCGCCCTCCTGCTTGTTTCCCTCGCCGGCCGCCGCGAAGCGGAACGGACGCACCGCAGTGCCCAGCGCGGTCGACGCAGCATCCGCGGCGCGGCTTGCCGTGGCGGCAGGTGCGGCGGCTTCTGTCATGAACTCATGCTCCTGGCTGTAAGGAAATACGGGCGCGACGCCCGCCCGAGGCCTGTTGCCCGGCGTCGCGATCATCAGGGCACTTTACAGCGTGCCGCCGAACAAGGGTCGCCCTTGTCACGGCTACGCGGTGCGGGTATCGCACGCTGTGCGTTCTCACGAATGCGCGGGATGCGGCGCACCCTCGATCAGGCCGGCCGCCCAGTTCGCCGTCCACTGCGTGGAGGTAGTGCCGTCGGGGTCGACGACGAAGCCGTTGTAGAGCGCGTGCACCGGGTTCCCGGCCGCGCGGACCAGCGCGTTCACGCTGCCGACGAGATTCCACGGGTTCAATGCCTCGCGCGGCGCGTCACAGATCAGATCGCCGGGCGCGCAGATGGTGTAGGTGCGCTCGGCCAGTGCGCCGAAGCCCCCCGGACGTGGTCCGGTCATCGTGATGCCCGGCACGTTCAAGCCCCGCAAGGCGACTTCCGCACCCACGCCGGGCGGCGGCGTCCCGACCTGGATCGGTTGACCGGGGCCGGTTTCGCCGGTGCGCCGTCCATCGGCGATCAACGTCACGCCCAGCACCTGATCGGCGGGAACGGGGCCGTTGCCCGCGCCGATCTGCGCGGCGACGTCACCCACGATCACCGCGCCCTGCGAGAACCCCGCGAGCACATACGTGGTCAGCGGACACTCCTGATGCCGGGCGGCCATGGCATCGACCATCCGTTGCGTGCCCTCGGATCGGCTGTTGTTGTAGGACTGCTGTCCGTCCGGCGGGATCGCGATCGGATTGGAGAACTGCGCGACATACGGAACGGTGTAGACCTCCAGCCGCTGCGCCGGGAATCGCTGGGCGACCGAGCCGGTGACGTTCAGCATCAGCGACAGCGGGTTCGCCGTCGGGTTGTGCGGGTCGTCGTTGCTGTTCGACTCCCACGTGCCGGGCACCGAAACCATCTGCACATCGGGGCAACTCGCGGGCTGTGAGGTCGGCCGTTCCGGCGGCCTCGGCCCCGGAGTGGGCGGGCGCAACCGTCCCGCCAGCAGATACCACAGCAGCAGGACGACGAGGACGATCAGCACCAGGACGCCGATCACGATCAGCAGGCACCCCGCCGGCCTGGACCGGCGGGACGCCGAACGGACACGCGAACTCACTGGCAGTACGTCGCTCGCGCGGTCGTGATGTAGACCTGCCCGGCCTTCTCGACCGGCATCTTCGAGGGGTCGAAGGACGGGTCGGAACCCGCCATGGCGTTCACGAAGGTCGTCAGATCCTGGTCGGACGCCCCCGCGGCGGTCCCCTGGCAGACGTACGCGCCGATGCTGAGCGCGATGTCCGGGGTGGACGGGGTGACGCCCTGTTTCGCCAGCTCGTCGAGGAAACGCTTGTCCTTGTCGGTGAGCTTCGAGGTGTCCGCCGGCGGGACCGCCTGGGTCGGCACCGGCTGCGGACGCTCGGGCGCCACTGTCGCCGTGGGCTGCTCCGGCGCCGGGGCGGGCTGCCCGGTATCGGCGGGCGTCGACGCCGCGGGCGACTGCGTCACCGTCGTGCTGCGGATCGGCGTCGGCGTGCTCGTCGCCGTCGAATCATTGTCGCCACACGCGGTGAGCAGGCCGATCGCGGCCATCGCCGCGACCAGGCCGAATACCCTTCCACGGGTCCGATGCATAAATTCTTGTCCTCCTGTGTCGAATTTTGCGGCGCCTGCGACGCCGCGTGTTCACGGCCCCCTGGTGGCTCGTGCCGCGAACGGTGCTCGTAAGACTCGCACCCGACGGGTTGACACGTCTTGGAATCGAGCGGTTGGTAGCTCAGCATCGAGCGGTTGGTAGCTCAGCCTTGAAGACTACGGACTCGGCCGCGCTCGCGCTCGGCCCCCTCGGCTGCCGGCCCAGTACCGAACGGTGCTACTCGGCCGCGCTTCGCTCCCGAGCAGAGTGGTGACGCCGCGGTTTCAGATACCGTGAACTTCCGGTTTGCCGTCGCGCACCGTGATGAATCCGGCTTGGAAGTTCTGCTGGACGCCACCGGGAATGGGGAACTCGTCGCTGATCGGATAGCCGAGTTTGCCGTTCTCATAACCGATCTCACGCCACGCATCAAGTACCGGGCCGTTGCGGACGGCCCAGGCCCCGGACAGCGGGCTCCAATAGATATTGCCGCCCTCGAAAGCGCTGTATCGACCGAGATCCTTCAGCGGCTGCTCCTCGGCGACCGGGAAACCGAGCGGACTGTTCTCGTAGCCGAGCTGGGCGTACTTGCCGAAGATCAAACCCTGGACGCGGTGCACGCCGGTGGCCTGACTGTAGTAAAAGGGACCGTATTCGAACCCCTGGACGGAGCCGTCGCGGTTCGGCGTCTTGATTTCAGGTGCGGTCGGATAGCCCGCGGGGCCGCGCTCGAACCCTTGCTTGCCCCACTCGTCCAGGATCGCACCGCGGACCACCTGGGCACCGGTCTGCGGTGTCCAGTACAGCGAGCCATGCTGGAAGCTCTGCCACCTGCCGCGGCCGTCGTCCAGCGCGCGTTCGTCGCCCGTCGGCAGCCCGAGCGGGCCGCCGGGCCCCAGAGCAGCCTGGTAACCGGCGCCGATCATGCCGCCGACCGGGTACGTGCCGCCACCCGGCGCGGAGAACACCCGGCCACCCTTGAAGTCCTGGGCGGTGCCGCCCGCCACCGGATACTCGCCGGTGAGACACTCACCGAGCCAGCTGGCCGCCGCGACCACCCCGCCGATCGCGCCGCTCGCCTGGCAGGCGGGCTTGCCCGGGTCGACACCGAGCGCGGTCGCGGCTTGCTGCCAGGACTGGCGCATCTCGAAATCCCAGTACGGCCAGGAATGGGTACCGGACGGGCGATAGTTCACCTGCGCCGGAATCGCCAGGTTGGCCAGCTTGGTCACGAAGTTCTGCGAGGTGAGCCGGGACAGGATCTCCAGGCCCATTCCGGCGAAGTTGGTGCTCACCCCCGGAATAGCGGAGGACTGGTCGAAGGGGCCGGTCGCACCGCTGCCACTGGACACGTAGAGGCTGATTCCCCTCAGCTTGTCGGCCAGCGCGTACGGGTCATGCCCTTCCCATTCCGGGCTCATCGGCGGACCCCACATGGCGGCCGAGTCGAAACCTCCCGCGTTCTGCATGGCGAACTCGATGGCCTGCGGCATGCCCAGCGTCGTCGTGGTCAGGAAGCCGGAATAGGACGCGGCGTGCCGCACGAATCCGGGATTGCGGGCCGCGAGGAACATCGCGGCCGTGCCGCCCATCGACAAGCCCTCCATGCCGCGCACATCCGATGCTCGCCAGTAGGTCTCGAGCAGCGGCGGGAGCTCCTTGGTCAGGAAGGTTTCCCACTTGTAGGTGTGGCCATTGTCCGGCGCCAGCCAGTCGGAGTAGAAACTGGACTGGCCGCCGACCGGAAGTACCACAGTGACGTTCTTATCGGCGAAGAAATCGACCGCACCCGCATCCTTTGTCCAACCGCTCTCGTCGTCGGCAGCGCGCAGGCCGTCGAGCAAGAACAGGACCGGGAACCGCGCCTCCGGGCGGGAGTTCCAGTCCCTGGCCAGCAGCAGTTGCACTTGGATGGGCGCGCCCATGGATTGCGAATTCACCCACATCGCGACGCGACGGTCGCTGAGCCACTGGACCTTCCCCAGCACCGGCGCGGGCGGCATGGCGGCGGGCTGCGCGATCACGGGCACGGCGACCGACAGGCTCGCGGCTAGCGGGACCACCAAGGCGGTAGCGAGCAGCATCAGCCGCCCGCGTGCCGAACGAGCGACGAGACGCCCGCGTGCGCCCCAGCTACCGCGTGTTATCCCTGCCACAACAAGCTTTGTACTCCGGTTATGGCGGTGTCCAGGGGCGACACGCGCTGCGCGGCAAACTCTCGTCGCCGCACTGCGACGACTGTCCCCGAACGCAATTCAGGCCGCACCGAGATCGGTGCGGCCTGAATGTGTCGAAGCGAATCAGGTCACCAGCCGCCGGTGGCGTCCAGGATCATGTTGCGCGAGTTGAACAGCTGGCCCTCCCAGTACTTCCAGGAGTGGGTACCGGCGGCCGGGAATTCGTAGCGTGCCGGGATACCCAGTGAATTCAGGCGCCCCTGGAAGGCGCGGGTGTTCACCAGCGACAGCGCCTCCAGCGCCATCGCGTTGCCGGTGTTGAACACGCCGACCGCCGAGTTCGGCTGGTCGAACTGGCCCGGCAGGCCGCTGGCCGCTGAGATGTACATCGGCAGGCCGCGCAGCTGCGGCGCAAAGACGAACGGGTCCATCCGCAGCCACTGCGAGCTCCACGGGGCCGCCATCGCGTCCACATTGAACCGACCAGCGTCGAGCATCGCGACCCGGATCGCCTCGCGCATACCCGGCGCGGAGATGTTCAGGTAACCCGAGTAGGAGGCGGCGAACTTGAACTGATCGCGGTGGTAGGCCGCGAGGGCCAGCGCCCCGCTACCGCCCATGGACAGTCCGGCGACCGCGTTGTTGGTGCGGGAAACGCCATAGCCCTCCAGGAAGGCCGGGAGTTCCTTGGTGAGGAAGGTCTCCCACTTGTAGGTGGTCTTCTGGCCGTTCGTGTTCGACGGCGCGTACCAGTCGGCGTAGAAGCTGGACTGGCCGCCGACCGGCATCACCAGGGTGATGTTGTCGTTCGCGAACTGCTGCAGCGCGTTGGTCTCGAACGACCAGGCGTTGCGGTCGTCGCGCGCACGCAGACCGTCGAGCAGGTAGAGCGCCGCGTTGCCGCCGCGCGAAGCCCACTGCACTTGCACCTTGATCGGTCCCATGCTGGAGGGAACCATCAGGTCCTCGTAGCCGCCCGCGGGCGCCCGCAGCACCGGCGCGTGCGCCGACGGTGCCGCGGCGGCGAGAGTCGGGGTCGCCAGTCCGGCGGCGGTCGGTAGCGCCAGCACGGCGGCACCGACGGCCAGAATTCGATTACGCCAACCGCGAGGCGTGCCTCGCCGTCCCGACTGTGTTCTCTTCGGCGCGGCCGCCCTGCCGAAACGCATGAATCCTGCTCTCTTTCTGCTGTGGTGGTGCCGCTCGCCGCTCGGTAGGGCGAAGCGGCACCCGTGCTGCCAACGAGACGCGCGTCACAGCACGGGTCCCGACTATCCGGCCCGTGACGGCGCTACAACGATCTGGTCACACTTGCGCTCGCTGGACGATATTCGACGCCCTTCGCTTTAGCAAGATCGGGGCCTTTCCGCCGGGCGAAATCTCTCCGTTTGCGCAAGGTGATGCTGCGGTGACCCTATCGCGTTCGCAGCGCGTTGTCGTGTTGGAACCCAAGATATTTCAGTTCCTGGCGGGAACTGTCACCGAGCCGGGATCCCTGGCGGTATCCGCAGCGCCCGCGCCCGGCGATGTGGCTGAAAATCCGCCATTTCAATTCGGCCGCACCCACCGCATCGAGACCGAAACGTGATCGGAGCCGAGATCTACCGTGATAGCGGCGACAACCGAGGGGCCACCACCCGCACCACTGCAATTCAGCCGATGTTCGCCGACATATCCGGAATCATCCGCGTCGCCTCGTCGGTCCAGTTGTTCCAGGCGTGAATGCCGACGGGCGGGAAAGAATAGACGGCGTTGCCGCCGCCCAGCGTCGCCATTCTGACCTGGAATGCCTTCGTATTCGCCAGCGCCAGCGTCTCCAGCCCCATGCCGTTGAGGGTGTTGAAGCTCAGCGGGTCGGTCGCCGACGGCAGGCCGCTGGCCGCGGCGATCCAGAGTCGCGTGCCGTTGCGGATCAGGTTGGGCGCGAAGACGAACGGGTCCATCCGCAGCCACTGCGGACCCCATGGCGGTGCCATCGAGTCGACGTTGTAGCCGCCCGCGTCCATCATCGCCGCGCGGATCGCCTCGCGCATGCCGGGCGCCGAGATGTTCAGGTAGCCGGAGAACGAGCCGGCGAAGCTGAATTGATCCGGGTGGTAGGCCGCCAAGGTCAGGGCGGCGCTGCCGCCCATGGACAGGCCGAAAGCGCCGTTGCGGTTGGGGTTGAACCCGAGCCGGTCGCGCAGCGCCTTGCGCAGGTTGTCGGTCAGAAAGGTCTCCCACTGGTACCGGTAGCTCTTGCCCGGTCCTCCGGCGAACCCGTCGAGGATTCCGGAGCCGGTGCTCGAGCCGGAACCGGCCGGGACGCCGAAGAACTCGCTCGCCGCGTTCCAGTCGGCGTAGAAGCTCGACATGCCGCCGACCGGCATGACCACGTTGATGTTGTTACCGGCCAGGACTGCCGGGATGTTGGTCTCGATCTCCCAGCCGTTCAGGTTGTCCGGGGCCCGCATGCCATCCAACACATAGGCGACCCGGTTGGTGTTGCCGTCGGCGGCGCGCAGAATCCGGGACTTGATCGGTCCCATGGGGGAATCGACCCAGAAGTCGAAGGCGGCGGGGTTGAATGCCGCCGATGCGGGGGCGCCGACGCCCGCCACGGTCGCCGCGAGTGGCAACAGCATTGCCACCGCGACACCGAGAGCGAACTGTCGCAACCATGAACCGGTTGATCGAGACCTACCGGGACTGCGTTTCCCGCGCGCACTTCCCATCACATTCGACCTTTCCCTCGGGCGACCCGATTGGCAAACACCAAGCGATCTCCATCGGCCCCCTCATCGGGCGCCGAGACCGGCCATCCACCGAGAAACGGACGAATCGACCTCGGTGCATGCTGTTCGCGTATCTTCGGAAGACAGAATGCCCTTATGTTGCTGGATAGTGATCCAGTGCACAACTACCGAAGCGTTTCGACTTCATATTCGTTACCGGGGAAATCCGAGACGTCCCGAAAAGGCCGACCGCCCGGCACCAGAGGCGCCGGGCGGTCGGTGGTTTCTTTACCGATCGGTTACCCGATGTTCGCGGAGAGATCCGGGATCATCCGGTAGACCTCGTCGGCCCAGTAGTTCCAGTTGTGCACACCGACAGCGGGGAAGTCGTAGGTGACATTGCCGGCACCGAGGGACAGCATGCGCACCTGGAACGCGCGGGTGTTGGCCAGCGCCAACGCCTCCAACCCCATCGCGTTGAGCGTGCCGAAGCTCACGCCGTCCGCCGCGCCGGGCAAGCCGCTACCCGCGGAAACCCACAGGCGGGTGTTGTTGGCCTTCAGCCGCGGCGCGAACACGAACGGGTCCATCCGCAGCCACTGCGGGCCCCACGGCGGCGCCATGGCGTCGATGTTGTAGCCACCCGCGTCCAGCATGGCGACACGCAGCGCCTCGCGCATCCCCGGCGCGGAGATGTTCAGGTACCCGGAGTACGAACCGGCGTAACGGAACTGGTCGGGGTGGTAGGCCGCCAGGGTGAGCGCGGCGCTGCCGCCCATGGACAGGCCGAACACGCCGTTGCCGTTCGGGTTGAACCCGAGCCGGTCGCGCAGCGCCGAGCGCAGGTTTTTGGTGAGGAAGGTTTCCCACTTGTACGTGGTGGTCTTGCCGGGTCCACCCGCGGAGCCGGTCAGCAGACCGGAGCCCGAGTTCGCCGAGCCGGTGGCGGAGGAGCCACTGCCGAGGCCGAAGAAGTCGCTCGGACCGTTCCAGTCGGCGTAGAAGCTGGATTGGCCGCCGACCGGCATGACCACGTTGATGTTCCACTTGGTCAGCTCGCGGGCGACCTCGGTGTCGATCTCCCAGCCGCTCAGGTCGTTACGCGCCCGCATGCCGTCCAGCGCGTACACCACGCGTCCGGTGTTGCCGTCGGCCGCACGGAAGATGCGCGACTTGATCGGCCCCATCTCGGAATCGACCCAGAAGTCCATGCCATCCGGATTGAACGCGGCGGACGCCGGGGCGGCAGGACCTGCCACCGACACCCCGAGCGGTAGCAGCACTGCCAGCGATACCAGCATGGACCGCTTGAGCCAGGAGCCTGCTCTTCGAGTATTCAGACGACGCCCGATCACGCCTCGCATCAGTTTCAGCCTTTCGTCTCACAGCGACAGCGGCAAGCCGTCCACACGGTAACCCGTCGATGCCCCACGGACCGGTGGACGGCACGGTTGGGCATACGGTCGTAGCTTATATCGGTATCGACGCGCGGACGTTACCAAAAAGAGATAAAGCGGTGTAAAACACTCCGGCCAGGCCATCCCGCTCCCGGAATTCAGCGTGGCGCGGCTGGTTGCGGGAACGGATCGACCAGCCCGCAGCGCTGCAGCTCGTACCTCGGCACCCGGTCGATGCGGTATTTCGCGAACCGCAGGGCGTTGCGCACGTTGTGCCGGAAGCGCTCGAAGGTCAGCGGATCACGGGAGGAGATCAGCAGCGCCTGGGTGTCCGGGCAGGACATGGCGGTGCGCGCCTGGGTCACCCACTTCTCGTCCAGGTACCAGGGCATCCACGGCTTCTTGTCGACCATGCCCGCGTCGACGACGACCCAGTCCGGGTACAGGCTCTTGTCGTGCCCGATCCGGCCGTCGGCGAGCCGATCGGTGTGCGCGGCCAAGGGGTAGGCCAGGCCCATCGGATCGATCACGCGCACGTCCAGCGGTACGTTCATGCTGGTCATGCCCAGATTCAGGAAGTAGACCGTGTGCCCGGCGCCGCCCGCGGGAACCGGCGCCGGCGGCGGCGCGACATACCAGAAGATGAACGATGGCGAGTTGAGCAGCAGACCGCCGTTCGGGGTGGCCGCGATGTCGTCGACCATCGCGCGCACGCGCGGGTAGTCCAGGTAGTCCTCGGCCAGGATCGGATGGTCGTGACCGGTATTGAGCACGTAGTAGATGCGCTCGTCCACGATGCCGGTAGAGGTGATCTTGGTACCGGTCTTGATCGCGGTGGCGTCGGCGGCGAACAGCGCCCAGCCCGCGGTACCGACCAGCGCGACCGCGAGCACCGCGAAGGACCAGTCCGCCGCCGTCACCGCGCGCACACCGCCCGCGGGCAGCCGGATCGGCAGCACCGCGACCGGCAGCAGCAGCAAGAACAGCTGCGGAAGCAGCATCCGGCCATGCATGAAGTCGCCGCCGACCCGCAGCGCGTACAGCGTCAAGAGGAACCCGCTGACCAGCACCATGGTGACGACCGCGCCCGGCGAGCGCAGCCGATTCCTGACCCGGCCGATAGACCAGCCGTGCGCATCGTCGCGGTCGGCTTGCGCCGCCCGGTTCGCCTGCGTGCGGGCGGCGACCACACCGGCGATCAACAGGACCAGCAGCGGCAGCCACAGGAAGTACGGACCGACCAGATCCCAGAGGTAGGTGAACCCCTGGCCCCATTTGGCGCCACCCGCGTCCTTCGCGACGGCGGTGTTCGGGTAGGGCAGTCCGTAGTAGCCCATCCGCCAGATCTGATACCCCAGCGGCACCAGCCCGGCCACGGCGACGATAACCGCCCGCAGGACGATCGGGCGCAGCCTGCTCTCCGGCATGGGCGCCAGGAAGATCATCAGCAGCGCGAAAGCGCCGACCAGCGTCATCTCGGGACGGATCAGCGGGGCGAGCCCGGCGAGGAAAACCAGACCGAGCAGACCGGGCAGGCGAACCGATTTCGCCTGGCTCCACCGCATCAGCTGCCACCACAGCACGCCGATCCAGCAGATCACCAGACCGCTCTCCAGCCCGGAGGTGACGTAATCACGAGCCGGGGGCAGCGCGATGTAGACCAGCACGCCCGCGGGCAGCAGCAGTCCGGCTCCGGTCCCGCCCCACAGCCGCGCCGAGCCGAGCATCGCGAACACGACCGCGGCCAGCGACACCGTGAGCGCGACGCCGAGCACAACGTACTCGAGCCGGGCCTGGGTCAGCCAGCTGAAGAACCACACCAGATAGGTCCACGCCGTACTGGTGTTCGCTTCGACGCGTTCGCCCGCGTTGAAGACCGGACCATTGCCCGCGAGCAGGTTGCGCACGGTGCGCAACACGATGAGGCCGTCGTCGGCGATCCACCGCCGCTGCCAGCCTCCGATCGCGAAAAGAACTACGGTGAGCGCGATCCCACCGACGAACGTGGCTTTGGATAGGCGCGCGAATCGCGTCACGTAGCGCGCCGCCGCATCGGCCGGCCGCTGCGCCGCGTATTCCGTTTCCTCCGCTACCAGCATCTCGTCAGGTGAGATAGACAGCGACACCTACCGCTCCGATCCAGGCGATTGCGAGGAACTGCAGGACGCGGTCCCCCAGCGCGATCTCTTCGGGTTCACCGGCCTCGCCACCGTCGACGTCGACCGCGTAACGCAAAATTGCGATGGTAAACGGGATCATCGAGATCGCGAACCAGTCGGTGTGCTTGGCATTGTCCTGCTGGAACGCCCACAACCCGTAGAACACCACGACCGCCGTCGCGGCCAGAGTCCAGATGAAGCGCAGGTAGGTGGGCGTGTAGTACTCCAGGGACTTGCGGATTTTGGCGCCGGTGGCCAGCGCGATCTGCAGTTCCGCGTAGCGCTTGCCCGCCGCCATGAACAGCGAGCCGAAAGCCATGATCAGCAGGAACCATTGGGACAGGTCGATGTTCGCGGCCGCGCCACCGGCCACGGCGCGCAGCAGGAAACCGGAGGACACGATGCAGATATCCAGCACGGCCTGATGCTTGAGGCCCAAGCAGTACGCCAGCTGGATCCCGATGTACACCGCCATCACCACGGCCAGATGCCACGACGCGAGGAACGATCCCGCGATGGACGCGGCGAGCAGCACCGCCGCCAGCAGGTAGGCCATGTTCACCGGGACGACACCCGCGGCGATCGGCCGGAACCGCTTGGTCGGATGCGCCCGATCGGCCTCGACGTCGAGCGCGTCGTTGACCAGGTAGATGCCGGAAGCGGCCGCGCAGAACATCACGAAAGCGATGCCGACGTGCGCGAGCACGTCCAGGTCCGTGGCGGTGCCCGCGGCCAGCGGCGCGGCGAGCACCAGGACGTTCTTCACCCACTGCCGCGGACGGACAGCCTTGATCAGACCTCCGGCCAGCGTCTTGGGCGGGCCCTTGACAACCGCCTCGGCAAGGTCGGCGCCGGTCGGCTCTTCACTCATGTCAACCAAGGCTCTTTCTTGTCCGGTCACTATCGAGTCTCTTTTCGGCGGCAAGCAGGGCAGCGGCGGACGCGGCACCGAGCGCGGATCCGGCGAGCACGTCGGAGGGATAGTGCACCCCGAGGACCACTCGGGACAGCAGCATCGGGGGAACGAGTACCGCAGGCAAGGGTAGCCCGGTCAATCTGCCGAGCAACACGGCAGCCGCCGTAGTCGAGGTCGCGTGCGAGGACGGAAAACTCAGTTTGCTCGGCGTCGCGACGTTGACCTGCACCGACGGATCGTTCGGCCGGGGCCGCCGGACAACGCGCTTGATCACGATCGAGGCCGCGTGCGCGCCGACCGCGCCGACCGCGACACCGGCCCACTGCCTGCGCCGCGGTTTGTCCAGCAACCAGCCCGCGGCGGCCACGCCGACCCAGCCGAGCGCGTGCTCGCCGAAGTGCGACATCCCGCGCGCCGCGGACACCACGGCGGGCTTGCTCCCGAGGGCGGCCTGTACGGCGTTGATGATGGCGACCTCGGGTGGCGCGGTCGGCGCCCCCGCGGGTTCGGCCGAAACCGGGCCGCCGTGGCCGTTCGCGCTCTGCGGCGTCCGGCGCACCGCCGCGTCGTCGGCCGCGCTCGCTCCGAGACTCACTGCTGTCCTTCCTTCGTGTCGATACCGAAGACCTTCTCCCACGCCGCGGTGCTGGTCAGCTGCGGGTGGGCGGCGCGGTAGCGCTGCTGCATCTCCGGGAAGCGCGCGGCCAGCTCCTTGCGCAGGCTCATGGCCTCCTTGAACAGGCCGAGCGCCTGCCGCGGATCGCGCTTGCGGTAGACGACACCGCGGCCGTCGGCCGTGGTGACGGTGACGCCGTCGACCTGGGAGAGCAGGAACCACCGCGCGTCCAGCGTCGGCACGTTCAGCTGCGGGGTCTCATGGTGTTCGGGGTGCGCGGGGCGGAAGTTGTGCACGACGCCCTTGACCAGCCGGACCAGCTTGGCGATCGGGTTGGCGGGCTCGGCTACCGCGCCGACACCGAGATGACTGGCCAGCGGCAGTTCGGTGGACGAGGGCAGGATCACCGCGTCCGGGTACTGCTTGCGCAGTTCGTGCACCGCGCCGAGGGCGCTCGGCAGCAGCTGGAACAGCCGCTCGGGGCCGGCGAGGAAATCCCGGATCGCCAGGTTCTGGATGGCGACCGTCGAATACTCCAGGCAGAGCAGGTGTTTCAGGGTCGCTTTGACGGTGTTGACGACCATGCCCCGGCCGTTGCCCGGCAGGTGCAGCGAGGCGACCACCAACCGGTTGCGCAGATGGAAGTACGCCTGCCAGTCGATCGCGTCGTCCTTGTCGCTCCAGGCCATGTGCCAGACCGCCGCGCCGGGCAGCGTGACGGTCGGATACCCCGCGGCCCGCGCGCGCAGACCGTACTCCGCGTCGTCCCATTTCAGGAACAGCGGCAGCGGCTGGCCGAGTTCCTCGGCGACGCGGCGCGGGATGACGCAGGTCCACCAGCCGTTGAAGTCGACGTCGATGCGCCGGTGCAGCAGCTTGGAGTTGTCCCGGTCCTTGAGCGGATACTTCGAGAAATCGTGGTCGTATTCCACGTTCGGCGCCGCGGTCCACATGAAGATGCCGCGGTCGACGACCTCGCCCATGACGTGCAGGTGGGAGCGCTCCTGCAGGTTGAGCATCTGGCCGCCGACCAGCGCCGGCGACTTGGCGAAGCGGGCGAAGGCCAGCGCGCGCAGGATCGAGTCCGGCTCGATCTCGATGTCATCGTCCATGTAGACGATGTATTCGGCGTCGGTGGTCTTCAGCGCCTCGTACATGACCCGGCTGTAGCCGCCGGAGCCGCCGAGGTTGGGCTGATCGTGGATGGCCAGCCTGCCGCGCAGCGCCGCGGCCGATTCCGCGAAGCCGGGCTCGTCGACCACCTTCCGAGTGCCTTGGTCGGGGATGATCACGGCCTTGATCTTCTCCAGCACCAGCGGGTCCGAGCCAAGAGCGGCAAGGGTTTTCACCGCATCGGTGGGCCGGTTGAAGGTGGGCATGCCGACCGCGATGCTGCCCTCGCCCGGCGCCTCGACCGGCGCGTACCAACCGCCGGACAGCAGCGTGACGGCGGTGTCGGTGGTGATATCGAACCAGATCCAGCCGCCGTCCTCGAACGGGCCCAGGTCGGTCTCGAATTCCACGACCACCGAGTCGGCGCCGCTCGCCACGGCGTCCCATCCCGCCCCACTCCCACCCGCGAATTCCTTGCCCTGCACGTGGATACGCGAGCCGTCGGCCTTCGACCGGTACACGTCCACGCGGCCGTGACCGGCCAGTTCCAGCCGTAGCACCACCGACGACAGGATGCTCCAGCGCCGCCAGTAGCTCGCGGGCAGCGCGTTGAAGTAGGTGCAGAACGAGACCTCGGACTCCGCGCCGATCGACAGCGAGGTCCGGGTGGGGGCGTGCGCGCGCCGGGCGTTGGTGGCCGACTCCTCGACGTAGAGGGTGCGCACGTCCAGCGGTTCGCCCGGCCTGGGCAGGATGATGCGCTGCAGCAGCGACTTCGCGCGGGTCTCGGTGGCCGGGTCGGCCAAGATGGATTGGGAGGTCATGTGCTCCTACGCCTCCTGATCGGTGCCGAGCGGGGCGCCGTCTGCCAGGGTGGGCCGCAGCACGTTGTCGAATGTGCTGAGCGCGCTGCCGATCGCCATGTGCATGTCCAGGTACTGGTAGGTGCCGAGCCGGCCGCCGAAGACGACCTTCGCCGTCGCTGTCTCGTTCTTGGCCAGCTCACGGTAGGCCAACAGCTTTGCCCGGTCGTCCGGGGTGTTGATCGGGTAGTACGGTTCGTCGCCGGTCTGCGCGAACCGGGAGTACTCCCGCATGACCACGGTCTTGTCGGCGGGGTACTCACGTTCCGGGTGGAAGTGGCGCGGCTCGATGATGCGGGTGTACGGCACGTCCGCGTCGTTGTAGTTCATCACCGAGGTGCCCTGGAAGTCGCCGACCGGCAGCACCTCCGTTTCGAAATCGATGGTGCGCCAGCCCAGCTCGCCCTCGCTGTAGTCGAAGTAGCGGTCCAGCGGGCCGGTGTAGACGACCGGCGCGTCCGGGCTTTCGGCGCGCACCTGCGCACGGACGTCGAACCAGTCGGTGTTCAGGCGCACCTCGATCAGATCGGAGGCGGCCATGTTCTCCAGCCACTTCGTGTAGCCCTCGCGGGGCAGACCCTCGTAGGTGTCGTTGAAGTACCGGTTGTCGAAGGTGTAGCGGACCGGCAGACGGGTGATGTTGCCCGCGGGCAGTTCCTTCGGGTCGGTCTGCCACTGCTTGGCGGTGTAGTCGCGCACGAACGCCTCGTAGAGCGGGCGGCCGATCAGGGAGATCGCCTTCTCCTCGAGGTTCTGGGCATCCTTGGTCTCGATCTCCGAGGCCTGCTCCGCGATCAGCTTGCGCGCTTGTTCCGGCGAGAAGTAGCGGCCGAAGAACTGGGAGACCAGACCGAGGCCCATCGGGAACTGGTAGGCCTGCCCCTTGTGCATCGCGAACACTCGGTGCTGGTACCCGGTGAACTCGGTGAACTGGGTGACGTAATCCCACACCCGCTTGTTCGATGTGTGGAACAGGTGCGCGCCGTACTTGTGGATCTCGATCCCGGTTTCCGGATCCGGCTCGGAGTAGGCGTTGCCACCGAGATGGTGGCGGCGCTCGATCACCAGAACCCGTTTACCCAGCACGGTGGCGGCGCGTTCGGCGACGGTCAGCCCGAAGAATCCGGAGCCGACGACGATCAGATCGAACTGTGAGGCGGAATTGACGGAGTTACCCGGGGACGATGCGACGGTCACGGGAGCCCAGCGTATCGGAAGTCTCCGTCGCGCCCGGGTGCAGTCGGAAGCTGCGCTGGGCGGCCCCGCTCCCCGTCCCGGTTTCACCCCGATGACCTCTGAATTTCGCCTGACGTTTGCCGAAAAAAATCGCTCTGGCAACCGGGCCGGGTTTCACTGCTCGACCGGCTGCGCCCGGTTGTTTCCGTCCGCACCTTCACGCACCGGCAGCCGGAGTCCAGCGCGCCGATCAGGTACTGGAAGACAGCGCCTCATCACCCGGTCACACACCAGAATCGTCGAGCCGAATATGCACACCACCCCCGAAGTCCGGCGCCGCCGAGGTGGACCCGACAATCGACGGCCTACACGCGGAAGCCGCCCACTCCTCCTGGTGTCCGACCACCGAAGACGTCGCTGCCCGCCCTCGGATGCGACGGACGCCCAAACCTGGCGATGGCGTGACGTGCCCGGTATCGCGTTGGTCAGGCCACGTCAGGGGTGCGGTCGAGACTGTGGCGGAAAGTGGCCGAACTGAGGCGCCGGTGGCTGGTAACCGGACTGCGGCGGTACAGGTGAAGCAGCCGGGCGACTTGTAGCACCGCGCCTTACCGCGCCGTCCGACCGCGATCGACTCGGATGACGCCGAACGGACGACGGCCGGTACGCCTAGTACCGGCCGTCGGATCGTGGTGAGCTACAGCCGCTGCTCGGCGTAGACCTGCATCGCGTCGCGCAAAAATTCCGCGGTGCCCGCGCCGTGCACGTCGTAGTTCGCCGCGAAACGCGGATCGGCTACGTACATCTCGCCCAGGTTGACGAACGCCTCCTTCTGCACGGGGCGGCCTTGCCAGCCGATGCCGATCCACTCGTAATGGCGCTGGACGATGGCCTGTACCTCATCGGCTCCGGGCGCGAGCCCGGCGGCGCGTGCCCGGCCGTAGTCGGCGGCGATGTCGAGATGGGTCTGCTGGAAGGCCTTCTTGTCCGCGTCGGACAACGAGCGCCACCAGCGGTCGCCGCTCTCATAGGCCGCTTTGCCCCAGCGTTCGATCACCTCGTCCTTGTACTTCGCGTGGTCGAAGCCGTCGAATACTTCTGCTGCCACGAGTTGTTCACCTCTTTCCGTCTTGTGCAGTGTGGTTTGCACCGACTCGATCCGGCGCCGGAGCCGATCCTGTTCCTGCCGCAGCAAGCCCAGATGCGTGCGCAGCGCAGCGGTGGTGTCCTGTTCTCCGGCAAGGACTTCGGCGATGACCGGAAGGCCGAGGCCCAGTTCTCGAAGCAGCAGGATGCGTTGCAACCGCACAAGGGAGCCCTGGTCGTAGTAGCGATACCCGTTGCCGCCGATCCGGCTGGGCGGCAACAGCCCCAGCTGCCCGTAGTGGCGCAGCGTGCGACTGGTGGTACCGGCCGCCTTCGCCAGATCTTGAATGGACCATTCCCCGGTGACCATGGCCATGACCGCGTTCTCCCTTCTCGTCTCGTCGGTGCAACCAGCATGCAAGTTGACGTTACGACAAGGTCAAGCCCTGACCAGGCCGAGATTCCAGGCCGAGAACGCCGCCTTCAGCGCGGCACGGGAACGGACGCGGCCACGACGGGCGACGTGTCGGGACTGCCCGTGACCTTCGGAGCAGCCGTCTTCTGCCCCAGCAGGGTCCCACCCAGCGCGATTGCCACGCCGAGCACCTGCAGCGCGGTGAGCGCCTGCCCGAGCACCACCCACCCGATCACCGCCGCGGATACCGGGCTGAGCAATCCGAGGAAAACCACCGAGGTCGCGGACGCCCGGGCGATGCCGCGGAACCAGAGCCAGTAGGCCACCGCCGTCCCGATTACGCCGAGATACAGGTAGCCGCCGACGGCTTCGGCGTCCAGCGCGGGCGGAGCACCCTCGATGAGCAGTGCCAAGGGCGCGATGAACAGGCCACCCGCGGTGAGCTGCCAGCCGGTCATGGCCAGCGGGCCGACGCCATCGGGGCGGCCCCATTTCTTGCTCAGCACGGTGCCCGCGGCCATCGAAGCCGCGGCCCCGAGACCGGCGAGCACACCGACGGTATCGAGTTGCGCGTTGGCACGCAGCACGACGAGCGCGACACCGACTACACCCGCCACGCCGCCGAGCAGAGCGCGGCCACCAGGCTTATCGCCCAGCGCGACAGCCGCGATGACGAGCGCGAAGACCGGAGCGACGGCGGAGAGCACCGCCGCGACGCCCCCCGGCAGGCGATAGGCCGCGAGGAACAGCAGCGGGAAAAACGCACCGATATTGAGGATCGCGAGGCACGCGACGCGGCCGATCCACCTACCGTGGGGCAGAACCCGGGTGAGGGCGAGCAATGCCAGCCCCGCGGGCAGCGCACGCATGAGTGCGGTGAACAACGGACGGTCCGGCGGCAGGAATTCGGTGGTGACAGCGTAGGTCGAGCCCCAGACGACCGGGGTGAGCGCGGTGAGCGCCAAGGTGCCCGCGACCCGGCTGTCGGCCGACCGGGCGGTGCGTGTCGTCATCTGCCCTCCTCATTGATATTCTCAACGTTAAGATATTTCTTGCGGCGAATAGATTAGCATTGAGATTCTTTCCATCGAGAGGAGTGTGATGTCGGACGCAGTGGACCTCTTCGCGGCCCACTGGCATCGGGAGCGGCCGGAGGTCGACGTCGCGCCGATGCTCGTAATCGCCCGGATCCAGCGGCTGGCGCGGCTGGTGGACCAGGATCTCAAGCGCTTCTTCAGCGAATTCGGCTTGGAAGTCTGGGAATTCGACGTGCTGTCCGCGCTGCGCCGTTCCGGCGGCGCCGACGGACTCACCGCGGGCGCGCTTCTGAAGGCCACCATGGTCACCTCCGGCGCGATCACCAACCGCATCGACCGGCTGGCGGCCAAAGGGCTGGTCGAGCGCCGGGCCTGCCCCGAAGATCGCCGAGCAGTCCGGGTCCGGCTGACCGAGAAGGGCCGCGCACTCATCGACGACATACTGCCCCGGCACATGGGCAACTTACAGCGAATGCTTGCGGCACTGGACCTTTCGTCCCGCGAACAGCTGGCGGACCTGCTGCGCAGCTTGGCCGAGTCACTCGGCGACGCACCATCAGAGTGATCTCGCCGCATCTGTGCCCGAGCAACTCATCCGCAACGACAAACCCCTGGCCTCGCCCAGCCGGAGTCGGTGAACGGCCCGCTATTCGGCACGCGGCAACACAGCAGATGGAACCGAACCGGCCGGCGCCGCAGCCCCAGATGGAGTCGCGCCTGCGAAGGGCGTGGGCTCAGTGCCCGCAACCGCGCCCACCGATGGCGCGGATGTAGCAGGGGCGGATGCAGCGGGGGCAGCCGCGACTGTCGGCGAGTGCGCACTGTCAGGTCCGGCCACACCACCCGACGGAAGCGCACCACCAGACGGAGCCACACCACCGGACGGAAGCAAAGCATCGGCGCTGGGCGCGTTACGAGCCGGAGGCAGACCAGTCGCGGGTGCCGTGGACGGAATCGGCTGCGCCCCAGCGGGGTTCGGCACCAACTGCAACAACCGCGTGAAGTCGACCACCTGCGCCCCGAGCGTCGGCGTCGCGATGATGACGCCCTTGGTGTAGAGCCGGTAGGTGCCCGCGTGCTGCGGCAGGATCATCTCTGGGCCGAGCGGCGTGCCGAGAGTACTGGTCGAGCCACCGATCCGGCGGTACTCGGCATCGATCGCCGATTCGGTGCCAGACCGCTGTTTGCGCGGGTCCTCCGGCGGGGCGGTGGCGAGCAGTTCGCCCGGGGCGGGGCCGACGTCGAAAGTGCGGATGTCCACGGGTTCTCCACTGTCGGGCGCGGCGGAGTATTCCGTGCGGAGGATGCGTCCGTCGCGCAGCAACACGGTGCCCGCGGTGGCGGCGACTGCGGCGGCCGCCCGGGGATCTTCCTTCGTCGTGCCGGGATACTCCTGGCAGTCGGTGGTGTCGCAGGTCTGGGCGTACGGATAGCGCTGCTCGGCGAGTGCGTACGAGCGCGCCGCGATCGCCTGCGCCCGTAGCGCCTCGGCCGCGCCGCTGTCCGCCCAGTTGGCCTGCACCTCGGCCGGGACCACGCCGAGCAGATAATCCTCGACGTCCACCTGGTTGACCGTGCGGATTGCCCCGTTCTCGATGGCGACGCCGAGCGCGCCGCGATACGCGGGTCCCCCGCACAGGGTGAGATGTTCGGCTGCGGGACGATTCGGGCGGCCGTCGATCGGGCGGATCCACGGATCGTCGGTCGCCGCCTGCCACAGCACCTCGCCGTCGCAACCGACCGTCACGACGACGTTCGCTCCGCCGCCCGGCAGCGGCGTCAGATGCGCGACTTGACCGGGCGCCACGTCGCGGCCCGCTACCCGCGAACCAGCGTCGGCGAAGACGTCCAGGGACGAGTCGTCCCGCCCCATGAGACGGACCCGGATCGCGGTTGGCGCGACGGTGGCGAGCACTGCGCCGGGGTAGTAGTGCGCGAGAATGCGTTCGGCGACCCACCCGTCCTGTGCGCTCTCGAACGCGCCGACCTGACTCATGCCGCGCCCGTGTCCCGGCCCGGCCACGGTGCGGTACGGCGTGTCGGCCGGTCCATCCGTCAGCACGAACACGCCGCCGGTGACCATTACGGCAACGCCGGACAACAGTGCGGCAACGCCGGTTAACACTGCGCGCAGCGGCGACCGGATGACCGCTCGTCGATTCCGGCCTGTCCGGGGTCGGGCACGGCGGATAGTTCGCACCGCGCATTTCGCCGTGCTCAGCGCTCCTGCATTCCGGTGCATCCCTGCACTCCCATGGTTTCCGGGGACCGGTCGATTCGACACCGGTCGGCATGTCGTCCCCCGCCCGTCGCAATCCGAGAGCTACATTCAAGCAATCATAATTCTCAACTAGAGGTTTAGACACGTGACAATTGTGGTCAATGTGATTGTTGATACATCAGGTAGCAACCCCGAATTGCTCGAGATCACCGGTTCGACCTGATTGGAGACGCTCGTGCGGTACGGCACACCGAAACATTCCTACGTGCTCCCGGTTGTCACCGCCCTCGTGGTGGCGGCGCCGCTCGCAACGATCACCCGCAGCGCTTCGACCGACTACCGGACCGCCACCGACAGCGACCCCGCGGTGACGGCGCAACTCGCCGAAGTCGCGCTAACCAGAGCACCGGACATCGTGCTACCACTGCGCGAACTAACCGGATTGAACCTGCCCGATCTGCGCCTTTCCGACCTGCGCATGCTGCCGATTCCGGAATCCATCCCGGTGCCGGGCGGGCTACCGCTCCCACCCGGCGGGCAGCTCCCCGAAGAAATACCGATACCCGGAACGGATTCCGGCCGGGCATCCGACAGCCCGAGTTCTCCCGCTCCGGCGAAAGCCTCGAGCAGCCCGGGAAGCGTGCGCTTCATCGCGGATCCCGCGCGACTGCAGCCCGGCACCACGCCCGACACGCCCGCGCTGTCGCCCGGCGCCGTGACCCCCGAACTGATGACGCGAGTGGGGGCGCAGGTGAAAGAACTCGCGCGCGACACCCTGTTCAGCATGGTCGCGCTGACCGCCAAGGAGCTGACGAACACCAGAGCCACCATCCGAGCCCGGCAACCCGACGGCACCTGGGGGCCCTGGTACGACACCGAACCTGTCGAGACCCACCGCACCGACCGCTCCGGCCCAGGCGCGATCGACGGCACCGAGCCGATCTACGTCGGCAACACGAACGCGGTACAGGTGCTGGTCACGCGCAGCCGAGCCGCGGCGCCGGTAGAGCGGCCCGTGGCGATCGCGGATGATCCGGTCCAGCAGACCGAGCCGTCCTCCGCCGATCCGGCCCAGGAGACTGTGCCCGATCCGGCCCAGGAGGCCGTGCCCGATGCGGACCCCGCCCAACACACCGGCCCCCGCCCGGAGGAGCCGACCCAATTCCAGTCCGACGATGGCGCCGAGCAGCCCCCCGATCTGACCGCCGTGCTCATCGATCCCGGCCGGGGCGACATCGACGGTTCACTGCACAGCGTGGCGACGCCGCTGCCCGGCGGTGGACCGAACGTCATCACCCGGGCCCAGTGGGGCGCGGATGAATCGATTCGCTGCGAAGACCCGACGTACGACGACGGCCTCGGCGGTGTCACCGTGCACCACACCGCCGGTCGTAACGACTACAGCAAGTCCGAATCGGCCGGAATCGTCCGCTCGATCTACACCTATCACGCGAAAACATTGGGCTGGTGCGACATCGGGTACAACGCGCTGGTCGACAAGTACGGCCAAATTTTCGAAGGACGCTTCGGCGGCCTCGACCGGCCGGTGCAGGGCGCGCACGCCGGCGGGTTCAACGAGAACACCGCGGGTGTGGCGCTGATGGGTGACTACGAATCCATCGCACCGACCAAGGAGTCCATCGACGCGATCGGCGCTTTCATAGGCTGGCGCAGCCGGATCGCCGGACTGGACCCCAAAGGCTTCACCACGATGTATTCCGAGGGGACGTCGTTCACCCCGTATGCCAAGGGCGAGGCCGTGCGGTTGCCGGTCGTCTTCGCGCACCGCGACGTCGGCCACACCGACTGTCCCGGCGATGCCGCATACGCGTTGATGGACCGGATCCGTGATATCGCCGCCGGCGCGCCGGGTGGCTCCGGCGGATTCCACAGCCCGCCCGCCCCCAGCATCGACGTGGCAGCCCTCGCCGCACTGACCACCAAATTACTGAACATGGTGCAGGACAACCTCATTGCCAGGCACTGGTCGCTGTCGGGCGGACCCGATGGACCACTCGGCGCCGCGCAATCGGAGGTACTGCCCGCCGCGCAGGGCCAGCAACACGTGAAGTTCACCAACGGCGACGTCTACACCGTGCCCGGCGGTCAGGTCGTCGAGGTGCTGGGCCTCATCCGGGACCGCTTCCTGCAACTCGGCGCCGACACCGGCATCCTCGGGCTCCCGCTGCACGACGCCTATCCCGTCCCGGACGGCCTGCGCGCCGACTTCCAGCACGGCTCATTGATCCTCGATCAGCTCACGGGCATCGTGACCACCGTGTGGAAGACCTACCAGGACGAACTGAACCGGAAAAGCCCCGTCGCCGCTCCGGCGAGCGTCCCATTCCCAGAAGGCGCCACTCCCGCTGCTCCGCCGTCTGCGATCAACCCGGCTCCCGACGCCCGAACCCCGGCCGGTCCGGAGTCGCCAACCGCGCCTGCCCCGGTAGCCGAAGGCGTCCCGGCACCTGCCGGCCCCACGGACCAAACCATCCCCGCACCCACTGACCAGGCCCTATCCGACAGCCAGAGTCCGGTACCGGGCCCTCCCGCCGATCCCCCGCCCGCAGCTGTAGCGCCTGCCCGCGTGGAAACCAACTACGCTGCGGCTCACCTACCTGATGGCGAACCACGCTCCATCTCATCACCTGAAGGCTGGACCCCGCTGCCCTGGACAGTCGATCCGGCGCCGACCGCACCAGGCACCACCACGGCACCGCACCTCTATCCACTCAATCGGCACCCTCGACAGCTGACACCCAAGCACCACCGCAGCTCCCTCATCCCGCACCAAGCTCACTGACCCTCACACCCACCAGCGTTCGAGGACGCGGGCGACTCCGTCGTCGGAGTTCGATTCGGCGACTTCGTCGGCGGCGGCGAGGGCTTCGGGGTGGGCATTGCGCATCGCGACGCCGAGACCGGCCATGGTGAGCATCGGGACGTCGTTGGGCATATCGCCGAAGGCGACGATGGTGGCCACGTCCACGGCCAGACGCTGGGCGACCACCGTGAGACCCGACGCTTTGGTGACGCCAGGTGCGGACAGTTCGATGAGGCCGTGTTCGGTCGAGTAAGTGATGTCGGCGCGCTCCCCGATCAGCGGAGCGAGCACCGTGCGCATATCTGAGCTGCGCGCGCCGGGCAGCCGGATGAGCATCTTGATCGCCGGTGCGTCGATGACCTCCGCACGGGCAACCGAAGTGTCGTCCGGATTGAGCCAGGCATGCTCGTACTGGGGTGAGCTGACGAATTGTGGCGTCACCGCGTCGTGCGCCTTCTCGCCCACGCGTTCCGCGGCCAAACCGCAGCCGGGCAGCGCCCGCTCGGCGACATCGGCGAGCCAGGCCAGCGTCGGCACGTCCAATGTCATGCTGGCCAGCACCCGATCGGCGGCGCTGTCGTAGATCACCGCGCCGTTGCCGCACACGCACAGCGGCGCATACCCCAGTCCCTCGACCACCGGCGCGACCCAACGCGGCGGACGACCTGTGGCGAGCACAAACGGCACACCATCGGCGATCAGCGCACCCACCGCCGCCTTGGTCCGCGCGGTGACCCGCTCGTCCGGATCGATGAGCGTGCCGTCGACATCGGTAGCGACCATCTTCGGCTTGGGCAGGTGCAAGGGACTCACCTCGTCCATCCTGCCGGACAGCCCCGGACCGCCGCCGGGCCCATAGCCGGATCGGGATCGGACATGCCCGAACGTCTCGTGGCACGCGCGGCGGCGAAGACGTCCTTATGATCGGGGGCTAATACCGACGCTGGCTCGCCAGCCGAAAGACCAGAGGACTGATGACCGGCTTCCTGCTACGACGCGCGCTCAACTATGTCGTGCTGTTGCTGCTGGCTTCGTTTCTGACGTTCAGCCTGGCGTCCCTGACGTTCCGGCCGCTGGACAGTCTCGAACAACGTAACCCGCGCCCACCGCAAGCAGTGATCGATGCCAAGGCCGAGCAGTTGCATCTCAACGAGCCGATCCCGCAGCGCTATATCAGCTGGCTGAAGGGCATCCCGCAGGGTGATTTCGGTACCACGCTGGCCGGCCAGCCGGTCAGCGAGGAACTGCCGCGCCGGGTATTGGTGAGTCTGCGGCTGCTGCTGGTCGGCTCACTGGTCGGTACCGTGCTCGGGGTTCTGATCGGCGCGGCGGGGGCGATTCGGCAATACAAGTTCAGCGACTATTTCACCACGGTGGTGTCGCTGCTGGTCTTGAGCACGCCGGTGTTCTTGCTCGCGACATTGCTGAAGTACGGTGCGCTGGAGATCAATTCGCTCACCGGCCAGCAGATCTTCCTCTATACCGGCGAGACGTCGGCGAACGCGATCGACGGCTTCGGGCCGCAGCTGCTCGACCGCGTCCAGCACTTGATCCTGCCCACAGCCACGCTGGCTCTCGGCGCCATGGCGGGCTACAGCCGCTACCAGCGCAACGCCATGCTCGACGTGCTCCAGAGCGATTTCATTCGCACCGCTCGCGCCAAGGGCCTCACCCGCAGCAAAGCGCTCTACAAACACGGCCTGCGCACCGCGCTGATCCCGATGGCGACGCTGTTCGCCTACAGCCTCGGCGCTCTGATCACGGGCGCGACCTTCACCGAGAAGATCTTCGGCTGGCACGGTGTCGGCGAGTGGCTGGTCGACTCGATCAATGCCCAGGATCTATACGTGGTGGTGACGGTGACGGCGTTCGCCGGCTTGGTCGTGCTGGTGTCCGGTCTGCTCTCCGACATCGTGTACGCGATTCTCGACCCCAGGGTGCGTGTGGGATGAGCGACCGGACCGTAGGCGGCGGCCCGCGTAACCACGTAGGGCCCGCGAATCCACCATGGGGGCAGCATGACTGAAGCCGAGATCATCGTCCAAGGCGCTCCCGCGGTCACCGCGACGGGACGACGTAAGCTGGTCCTGCGTCGCTTCCTGCGCAACAAACCGGCCGTCGCCGGCGGCATTGTCCTGATCTTGCTGTTCGTAGTCAGCTTCGCGCTCCCGCCGGTACTGCCGTACGACTACCAGCAGCTGGATTACACCGCGCTGCTGCAGCCACCAAGCCTCGAGCACCCCTTCGGCACCACGCAGATCGGCCAGGACGTGCTCGCGCAGACCCTGCGCGGTTTGCAGAAATCCTTGATCATCGGCCTGTGCGTCGCGCTGATGTCCACCACGATCGCGGCGACCGCGGGTTCACTGGCCGGGCTGCTCGGCGGCTGGACCGATCGCGCGATCATGTGGCTGGTCGACCTGTTGCTGGTGGTCCCGAGCTTCATCATCATCGCGCTGTTCGCGCCGCGAACCAAGGGCAGCGGATCCATTCTGCTGCTGATCATCCTGCTGTCCTGCTTCGGTTGGATGATCTCCGCCCGGATCGTGCGCGGCCTGACGCTGAGCTTGCGAGATCGCGAATTCGTGCGCGCCGCGCGGTATATGGGCGCGCCCACCCGCACGGTGATCCTCAGCCATATCATCCCGAACATCGCCTCGATCTTGATCATCGACACCACGCTCACCGTCGGCTCGGCGATCATGGCCGAAACCGGGCTGAGCTTCTTGGGATTCGGCGTGCAGCCCCCGGACGTGTCGCTCGGCTCGCTGATCGCGACCGGCACCAAGTCGGCGCTGACCTACCCGTGGCTGTTCCTGTTCGCAGGTGGTCTGTTGATCACTACCGTACTGTGCGCGAACCTGGTCGGCGACGGACTGCGCGACGCGTTCGATCCCGGCGCCAAGCGGGCGCGGTCGAAGAAGAAGGCGCGCGCATGACCGGTCGAGTTCGCATCACCACGCAGGGCCCCGGTCATGCGAGAAAGGGCACGCGCATGACCGGTCGAGGTCCGCAGGCGGCAGTACGCGTCACCACGCAGGGCCCCGGTCATGCGAGAAAGGGCACAGCATGACCCAGTCGACCACACCGCTGCTGGAGATCACCGACCTGCGCGTCAGCTTCCCCAGCGAGGAGGGCCGGATCGAAGCGGTCCGCGGCGTCACCTACACGGTGTCCGACGGTGAAGTGCTGGCCATCGTCGGCGAATCCGGTTCGGGCAAGTCGGTGTCGTCGTTGGCGGTGATGGGGCTGCTGCCGGAGCAGGCGCGGATCACCGGCTCCATCCGGTTCCGCGGCCGCGAACTGCTCGGACTCGGCGACCGGCAATTGTCCCAGCTGCGTGGCAGTTCCATCAGCATGGTGTTCCAGGACCCGCTGTCCGCGCTCACTCCGGTCTACCGGGTGGGCGACCAGATCGCGGAAGCCCTACTGGCGCACGGCAAGATGAGCAGGTCCGAGGCCGCCGAACGAGCGGTGGAATTGCTCGACCTGGTCGGCATTCCCGACCCGGAGGTGCGGGCCAAGGCGTTTCCGCACGAATTCTCCGGCGGCCAGCGTCAGCGCGTGGTCATCGCGATGGCGATCGCGAACGATCCGGCACTGATCATCTGCGACGAGCCGACCACCGCACTGGATGTGACGGTGCAGAAGCAGATCCTCAACCTGTTGCGCAAGGCGCGCGATATCACCGGTGCGGGCGTCATCATGATCACCCACGACATGGGCATCGCCGCCACGCTGGCCGACCGTGTCGCGGTGATGTACGCGGGCCGGATCGTCGAGACGGCGACCGCCGCGGAGTTGTTCAACGCGCCGCGGATGCCGTACACCGTGGGCCTGCTCGGTTCGATTCCGCGCATGGACGGCCCTGCGCGCCGTCCGCTCATCCCGATCGTCGGCGCGCCGCCCGCCATGCACGCGCTGCCGCCGGGCTGCTCGTTCGCGCCGCGCTGCCCGGTAGCGATCGCGGAATGCGCGGCTGCCGAACCGCCGCTGGAGATGACCGAGCCGGGGCACTCCGCCGCCTGCATCCGCACCGCCGAGGTCGGCACGGACACGCTGTTCGAGGCTTACCGCAGCGAGATCTCCGAACCGGAGTCCGAACCCGACGTGGAAACACAGGTGGTGCTGCGGGTCTCCGATCTGGTGAAGGTCTTCCCGATCACCTCCGGTGTGGTGATCCGCCGCCGCAAGGGCGAGATCAGGGCGGTCGACGGCATCAGCTTCGAGGTGCGAGCCGGGCGCACCTTGGCGCTGGTCGGCGAGTCCGGCTCGGGGAAGTCCACCACCCTCACGCAGATCCTCGACCTGATTCGCCCCCAGGCGGGCACCATCGAGATCATGGGCAGCGACGTCGCGACGCTGCGAAAGTCGCGCAGGCGGGAGATCCGGCGGAAGATGCAGATCGTCTTCCAGGATCCCACCGCGTCGCTGGACCCGCGCCTACCGATCTTCGACGCCCTCGCCGAGCCGCTGCGCATCGACGGACGGCCGCGGGCCGAGATCGCCCGCCGAGTCCCGGAGTTGCTCGAGCAGGTCGGGCTGCGCCCGGAACACGCCGACCGCTACCCCGGCGACTTCTCCGGCGGCCAGAAGCAGCGCATCAGCATCGCCCGCGCGCTCGCGCTGGATCCGGAACTGCTCGTGCTGGACGAGCCGGTATCCTCACTGGACGTCTCGATCCAAGCCGGTGTGCTGAACCTGCTGCGCGATCTGCAAGCCGAGCGCGGACTGTCCTATCTGTTCGTCTCCCACGACCTCTCGGTCGTGCGCAACCTGGCCCATCACATCGCGGTCATGTATCGCGGCAAGATCGTGGAATACGGGTCCGCCGAGCAGATTTTCGCGGCGCCGACGCACGAGTACACACGCGCGCTGATCGATGCTGTTCCAGTGCCGGCCGTGAGCCGTTAGGAAGGATGAGGCGCGATGCGGATCCGATCGCTCGAGGCTGCACCCGGCCGCGCCGGTCGGTTCCGGTCGTCGCGTTCGGACTCGCGGTCGCGGGGGTTCAGCGCGGACGGCGCCGAATCGGGCGGTGGCTGTCCGACGTTATCGGCACCACAAGCGACATCAAATCCGCGGGTCCCCGGACTCGCCTCATACAACTACACCAAGATTGGTTTCCTGAAGCAGACACGCAGCAGCGCTGCGGGAAGGAGCGAACCATGCGGATTCGTGCACTGACGACACGGCTGGCGATCGCCGCGGTCGCGATCGGTTTGGTGGCCTCCGGGTGTAGTTCGGACAACGAGGGGGCGGCCGCGGGTTCGTCCGCCGAGCTCGGCACCACCAACGACATCAACCCGCACGATGTCAGCGAGCTACGCGACGGCGGCAACCTGCGCTTGGCGATCTCCGCGTTTCCCGCGAACTGGAACTCGCTGTCCAACGACGGGAACGACGCCGAGACCGGCGGGATCGAACGGCCGATGATGCCACGCGCGTTCCGGACGAACGCGGCGGGCGAGCTTTCGATCAACCCCGATTACTTCACCGACGTCCAACTGACCAATACCACTCCGCAGCAGGTCACCTACACGATCAATCCCAAGGCCGTCTGGTCCGACGGCACCCCGATCACGTGGGAAGACATCCAGTCCCAGGCCAACGCGCTCAGCGGCGCGAACAAGGCCTTCCTGATCGCCATCAACAACGGGTTCGATCGCGTCGAGAAGGTCGAACGCGGCGTCGACGACCGGCAGGCGATCATCACGTTCAACAAGCCCTACGCCGAATGGCGCGGGCAGTTCGCGGGCAACACCTTCCTGTTCCCCAAGTCCGTCACCGCGACCCCCGAGGCGTTCAACAAGAGCCTCGTCGACGGCATCGCGTTGACCGCGGGACCGTTCCTCGTGCAGTCCACCGACCGGGCGCAGGGACGGATCGTGCTGGGCCGCAATCCCAAGTGGTGGGGCGACACCCCGAAGCTCGACACGATCACCTTCAGCGTGCTCGATTCCTCCGCCCAATTGCCCGCGTTGCAGAACAACGAGATCGACGCGGTCGGCCTTGGTACCCGGGATGAACTGAGGACCGCGAAGAACACCTCGGGCATCGCCATCCGCCGGGCGCCGGGAAACAGCTGGAACCACTTCACGTTCAACGGCGCACCGGGTTCCATCCTCGCCGACCAGAAGCTGCGCGTGGCGATCTCGAAGGCGATCGACCGGCAGGGCATCGTCACGGCTATTCAGCACGGCCTGGTGGAGAACCCGAAACCGCTCAACAACCACGTCTTCATCCAGGGGCAGAAGGGATACCAGGACAACAGCCTCGGCTTCGATCCGGCCGCCACCGCCAAGGAACTCGATGACCTGGGCTGGAAGCTGGTAGGCGACGTCCGCGAGAAGGATGGCCGCAAACTGGAGATCCGTGACGTCATGTATCAGGACGACACCTGGGTGCAGATCGCGCAGATCATCCAGCAGAACCTCGCCGCCGTGGGCGTCAAGCTGAATATCGAGACCAAGCCCGGCAAGGGCTACTTCACCGATGTGATCCAGCCGGGCAACTTCGATGTAGCGCAGTGGACCTGGGTGGGTGACCCGTTCCCGCTCGGCAGCCTCAACCAGATCTACGGCTACAACCCGGGCGACCTGCAGGGCAACTACGGCCGGATCGGCTCGCCGGAACTGAATGCGCTGATCGAGCAGACGGTCTCGGAACTCGACCCCGCGAAGGCGATCGAGCTGGCGAACCAGGTCGATCGCAAAGTATTCGAGGAAGGCCATTCGCTACCGCTGATGCAGTCCGCGGGCAATGTCGGGGTGCGCGCCGACTTGGCGAACTACGGCGCTGCCGGACTCGCCTCGCTGGACTACACGAAAGTCGGCTTCCTGAAGTGAGCCCCGGATCGGGCCACCCGCTGGCCTATCCGCTCACGGTGACGATCGGCGCCCTCGCGGTTTGTGCTGCGTGGGCGCCGTTCGGCACGCTGGATCAGGTCGCGGCGATCGCGGCGGTCGTGCTTGGTGTCGTCGGGTATACGGGGTATCGGCTCGCCGTTGCAGTCGGGCTGGTGCGGTTACGGCGTTCGAGTTCGCCGGGAACCGTCCGCGTCACCCGGGTGCGCCAACAGCACCGGCTGACCAGTCGTTCCTGGTTGCAGCTCGGCGGTGCGGGGCGCCCGCGCTGGCTTCCGGTCTACTTCGACCCGGTGCTGGTGAGCCTGACCGAAACGGAGGTGGAGTGCAGCGATCGCACAATCCACATCGCCGGACGACGCCTCTATCCTTGCGGCCGCATCCGCGAGGCCGAGCCGCCTGGGCGCTTGATCGACAACCCCAGCCGCCCGGATAATGACGCCTGCGCCCATACAGCGGCGGCCATTCGGCTGCGCCGCCGCCTCCTGCTCGACGCTCAATCCATCGTCGCCGCCCCCTTCGCGGCTCTGCTGTGGGTCTACATCGACGGTGGCGGCCTTCCCGCTTTCCTCGCCGCCACCACCATCGCCGCCGCGATCACCACCTGGCTGTCCGCCATCCGCGGCTCCGACCCCACCTGAGATCCGAACACTCCAGGTCCATCCGGCGGCTTCGGACAGTTCCCGCCCCTCTTTCTGGTACCGCTGGTGGGTTACTCGGTCTCCTCGTTGGGCAAAATCCGTAGCTGTTTCAGCTCCGGAACCGCGCGCTGGATAGTGACGAAATCCGTGTCGTTGTGCACGACCGTCGCGTCGTGCCGCAGCGCGACGGCGGCGATGTGCACGTCTGTGGTTTGCGCTCCGCGTCCCGCGCCGATCCTCCAGAGGACAGACCTGATCCGCTCGACGTGCTTCTCGGCTTCGTCATCGAATTCCAGCCACCGGAACACCGAGCCGTACAACTCCGTGATGAACTTCAGATCCCGGGTGTTGCGTGCGCTGAACCGCGCTTCGTCCATAGTCACCACGCACGCACCGAGGACGCCGCCGACCGCGAGTTGGTCGATCTTGCGCTGCACCATTGGCTCGGCCCAGTAGTGGGACATCACCGATTGATCGAGCAGGTAGTGGGGCCGATCGCTCGACAGTGTCACCGGGGGTCTGCCGCCATGACGTCAGCGAGTTCTTCCTCGGTCAGGAAGGGGTTGTGATCCACTCGCTGCAACCGGGACAGAGCCGCACGCTGTCGATACCCCTGCACCAGTTCCGACATGGCGAGGTTGATGACGGCCTTCTTGGTGGTGAGGCCGGTGAGCCGCATGGCCTCGGCAAGGACCTCGTCCGGAATCTCTACCGTAGTCGCCACGACACCTCCCATATTATGAATTGCTCGCATTAATAATACGCCCGAACCGTAATACACCCTCGGACAACTGGTCTGACCACTTGACCTCCTGACCAACTAAGCGCACGGTAGAGCCATGGCGTTGCGACCTGTAGTCAAGCGATCGGTATCGGCGGACGTGTTCGAGCAGATCGCGGCGGACGTGCTCAGTGGGGATCTGGCCCCTGGAGCGACGCTGCCCAGCGAGCGGCAGTTGGCGCAGGCCCTGGGGGTGTCGCGGCCCGCGGTACGGGAAGCGCTGCAACGGCTCGCGGCGGCCGGGTTGGTGTCCGTGCGTCAGGGCGACGCGACCACCGTGCTGGACTATCGGCGCGGAGCCGGGCTCGAGATTCTACCCAGGCTGCTGGTGCAAGCCGGGGAACTGGACCCCGCGGTGGCGCGCAGCATACTGGAGACGCGGCTGCACAACGGGCCGAAGGCGGCGGAACTGGCCGCACGCCGCGTCGGCGCGACCGGCACCGACGCGGCCCGCGCGCTGCTCGACGCGTCCATCGAAGCGCTTGCCGCCGAACAGGATCCGATCGCTCGGCAGCGGCATGCGCTGGAGTTCTGGGATCACGTCGTCGACACGGCCGATTCCATCATGTTCCGGCTGATGTTCAACATGTTGCGCGCCGCCTACGAACCGGCGCTCGCGGCGCTGTCCCCGGCCATGTCCGCCGAGGTGGGCAACGTCGAGGCATACCGCGAACTGGCCGCCGCCATAGTGGCGGGCAGGCCACAGAAGGCCGCCACTACCGCTCGGGCGCTGCTCGAACCGGCAACCACCGCTTTGCTCGAGGCCATCGGCGGGCCCTGAGCACGCACACCCCAGGAACACCCATGACGAAATCCGAGGCATTCGAACCGAATACGGCCGACACGGAGGCACGCGCCGAAGCGCGCCGGGACAAGCGGGCATTGCGCCGTGAACTATCCCTCGGCCAAGCGTTGCGCGAATTCCTCCGGCATCCTTCGCCGTGGATGATCGCGACCACGCTGGTGGGCGCGTCGATCGGCCGGGTCGTCGGCGGCGACTGGCAGCCGACCGACCTGCTGGTGCCCGCGGCGATGCTGGCGGTTTTCCCGGTTTTCGAGTGGATCGTGCACGTCACGGTGTTGCACTGGCGGCCGCGGCGGGTCGGCCCGATCCGTCTCGACAGCGAACTCGCGCGCAAACACCGCGAGCACCATGTGGACCCGCGCAACATTCCGCTGATCTTCATTCCGACGAGGACGCTCTGCGTGCTGATCGTCGCGCTGATCGCCCTGGCCGGATTCACCTTCCCGCGCCTGGGCCTCGGCCTGACCTTCCTGATCACCATCACCCTGCTCGGTCTCGGCTACGAGTGGACGCACTATCTGATCCACACCGACTACAAGCCGAAAGGCTCGCTCTACCGCGCCATCTGGCGCAACCACCGCCACCATCATTACAAGAACGAGCACTACTGGTTCACGGTCACCACCTCCGGCACCGCCGATCGGCTCTTCGGCACCCACCCTGACCCGGCCACCACCGAAACCTCCCCGACCGCCCGCAACCTGCACTCGGCCTGATCCGGCCGCCGCAGTCCGGAGTTCGGCAACCATCGCGCGTCGGCACCCGGTATCGGCCGAGGCTCACGCCGCTTCGACTCCCGCCATCGCCTACCCACTCGGCCGGACGATCCCGACCCCAGGTTCGGCACATCGTGGAGCGGATTTTTTTTCCTGTGTCCCGCACCACCCTTGACGGACTAATACCCTAGGGGGGTATGGTAAGAATCGTGTAGGGCAACCCGAAGAGGAGATCGACCATGAGCACCCCCGCCACCGATACGACCCGCGGCCGTCGCGCCACCTCGGTCCCGGACGAGCTCGGCGGAGTCTGCGACGTCGACTCCGCCGCCGCCGGTCTCGCCGACAGCCGGGTGACCGTAGAGCCCACCGAACCCTCCGGCGCGGTGGTTCCAGCGGCCTACCCGGTCGCCGCTCGAGTACCGAACGGAGCACATCGATGAACGCATCCATCAAGCTCGGCGGTTTCGCCCTCGGCCTCGCGGCGGTCTTCGGGATCGCGCTGGCAACCGGCGCGGTCATCGGTCCCGAGCCCGCCGCACACAACTCGGGAAAACATGACGGCCCCACCGAGCAGGGCGCGGCCCATTCGGAAGCCCTACCCGCGGGAATGCTGGCAACCGAGCGCGGATACACCCTCCGCTTGGAGAATTCCCAGGCCCCGGCGACGCCGAGTACACCGCTGCGTTTCCGCATCTTGGACCAGAACGGGGTGGCCGTCACCCGCTACGTACGCAACCACGACAAGGATCTGCACCTGATCGTCGTGCGCCGCGACATGGCCGCCTTCCAGCACGTGCACCCGGCGCTGGGCGCAGACGGAACCTGGAGCGTCCCCATCGACCTCACCCGCGCCGGCGACTATCGCGTGTTCGCCGATTTCATCCCGGACGCTGGCGACAACCTGACTTTGGGCGCGGATCTGCGGGTGCCAGGTAACTACGAACCGCAACAACTCCCGCCCGCGACCAACACCGCCACAGTCGGCGATTACAGCGTGACGCTGGACGGTGTCGTCGTCCCTGGTCAACCGTCGACGGTAACCCTGTCGGTTCGCCGCGGCGGCAAGCCGGTCGACGACCTCCAGCCCTACCTCGGCGCCTACGGTCACCTGGTGGCCCTGCGCGCCACCGACCTCGGTTACCTGCACGTCCACCCGGAGGGTCACCCCGGCGACGGCGTGACCCCGGCTGGACCGGGCATCACCTTTGCCCTCACGGCGCCGAGCGCGGGCGACTACCGCCTGTTCCTCGACTTCCAGCACGAGGGCGTGGTCCGCACCGCCGAGTTCACCCTGTCCGTCCCCCCGAGCATCCCCGCCCAAGGCACCCCCTCCGCAGGCACCGCCACGCACACCGAACACACTGGTATGCAGCAGCCGGCGCCGGGCGGACACAGCCACTGACTCGTCGATCCACCGCCCGCGCAGAACGGAGCACCCACGATGACCACCGCGACGCAACCATCGCCCGCCCGGCAGGTCGAGCTGGTGATCGGTGGCATGACCTGCGCGTCCTGCGCCGCTCGCATCGAAAAGAAGCTGAACAAGCTCGACGGCGTCACCGCGACGGTGAACTACGCCACCGAGAAGGCCCGGGTCGAGGTCGCCGGCGACGTCTCGCCCGACGATCTGATCGCCACCGTCGAGCAGGCCGGTTACACCGCGGCACTGCCCGCCCCGCCGAAGCCGCCGGAGATCGCGACCGCCGAGGACGATCCGGCCGCCGCGTTGCGCACCCGCCTGCTGGTCTCGCTGGTGCTGTCGCTGCCGGTGGTCGCCATGGCGATGATCCCGGCCCTGCAGTTCACCAATTGGCAGTGGCTTTCGCTGACCCTCGCCGCGCCGGTCGTCGTGTGGGGCGCGCTGCCGTTCCACCGTGCGGCGTGGACAAACCTGCGCCACGGCACCGCGACCATGGACACCTTGATCTCGACGGGAACGCTCGCGGCCCTGGGCTGGTCGGTGTACGCGCTGTTCTGGGGCACGGCGGGCACCCCGGGAATGACCCACCCGTTCGAGTTCACCATTTCCCGGATGGACGGCACCGGCAATATCTACCTGGAGGCCGCGGCGGGGGTCACCACCTTCATCCTGGCCGGGCGCTTCTTCGAGGCTCGGGCCAAGCGGCGCGCGGGTGCGGCATTGCGGGCCCTGCTCGAACTGGGCGCGAAAGAGGTCTCGGTGCTGGTGCCTCGTGCGAGCGACCCGACCGCGGGAGGGCGCGCGCGCGACAACGGAGAACCCGGGGCACACCGCAGCGGATACAGCGAGGTCGAGCAGCGGATTCCGGTGGAACAGCTGACCGTCGGTGATCGTTTCGTCGTGCGCCCAGGCGAGAAGATCGCTACCGACGGCATCGTGGTGGAGGGCTCCTCGGCCGTCGACGCCGCGATGCTCACCGGCGAGTCGGTGCCGGTAGAGGTCGGTCCCGAGGATGCCGTGGTCGGCGCGACCGTGAACGTCGGCGGCCGGATCGTCGTGCGCGCCACCCGGATCGGTTCCGACACCCAGCTGGCCCAGATGGCGAAGCTGGTCGAAGACGCGCAGACCGGCAAGGCCAAGGCCCAGCGGCTGGCCGACCGGATCTCCGGCATCTTCGTGCCGATCGTGATCGCGCTGTCGGTCGCGACGCTCGGATTCTGGCTCGGCACCGGCGGTTCCGTGGCGGCCGCGTTCACCGCCGCCGTGGCGGTGCTGATCATCGCCTGCCCCTGCGCGCTCGGGCTGGCCACGCCGACCGCGCTGATGGTCGGCACCGGACGCGGCGCCCAGCTGGGCATCTTGATCAAAGGCCCCGAGGTGCTGGAATCGACTCGGCGGGTGGACACCGTGGTGCTGGACAAGACCGGCACCGTCACCGCCGGCCGGATGACCCTGCTCGACGTCATCCCCGCCGCAGGCGAGCAGGCCGGGCGGATTTTGGCACTTGCTGGAGCACTGGAGGATTCGTCCGAACACCCGATCGCGCAGGCCGTCGCCAAGGGCGCCCGCGAGCGGGTCGGCGAGTTGAAGCCCGTCGAAGACTTCGCGAACGTCGAGGGACTGGGCGTGCAGGGAGTGGTGGACGGTCACGCCGTGGTAGTCGGCCGGGCCCGCCTGCTCGCCGACTGGTCGCTGCACCTGGACGACGACCTGACGCACGCGATGCGCGCGGCCGAGGCCGAGGGCAAGACCGCCGTCGCGGTGGGCTGGGACGGCACGGCGCGTGGCGTGCTGGTGGTCGCCGATGCGGTGAAACCGACTTCCGCCGAAGCGATTTCCCAGCTTCGCGCGCTGGGCCTCGCCCCGATCATGCTCACCGGCGACAACCAGGCCGCCGCCGCGGCGATCGCCACGCAGGTCGGCATCGATGACGTGATCGCCGAGGTACTGCCGCAAGACAAGGTGGCGGCCGTCAAGCGGTTGCAAGCCGAGGGCAAGGTGGTCGCCATGGTGGGCGACGGCGTGAACGACGCCGCCGCGCTGGCCCAGGCCGACCTGGGCTTGGCCATGGGCACCGGCACCGACGTCGCCATCGAGGCGAGCGATCTGACCCTGGTGCGCGGCGACCTGCGGGCAGCGGCGGACGCGATCCGCCTCTCGCGCCGAACGCTCACGACCATCAAGGGCAATCTGTTCTGGGCGTTCGCCTACAACGTGGCCGCGATCCCACTGGCCATGGCGGGCCTGCTGAATCCGATGCTCGCGGGCGCGGCGATGGCGTTCTCATCGGTCTTCGTGGTCAGCAACAGCCTGCGGCTGCGCAGCTTCCGCTCAGCGGCACGCTAACGATGACACCGGACGGGACGGCACCCGGAGTGTCGTCCCGTCCGGGCATACGCCAGGAGGTCTTCGTAGCAATGCCTGCGCATCACGCCATCGGCAGGAGTACCCGCGCAAGCGAATCCGAAACGGGAGAGGTTCAGCCGCGGAGGGTGGTCACCGTGACGAGCGACCACGGCCGCTATGCCTGGTGCGGAGCACGACCGGCGGCCTTGGCTCGGCGTCTTGCCATTTCCTCGCGTTCCAGAACCGCCGCCTGCTCGAGAGTGGGAGCGCTGCCGCCGAGCCGAACGGGAACCCAGCGAGCCCGCTCCGGCATTCGGTAGTTCCGCTGAGCGTTTTCCAGCAGTTCACTCATGTGGGCACGAAGGGTTGCGCTGAGCGCGTCCGGCGGTTCGGCGGGCGGGATCGGCGCGCCGATCCGGATATTGATCGGGAAGTTGTGGCGGCCCAGCTGTTTCGGGATGTCTTTGGTCCAGACGCGGTGCGCACCCCAGATGACAAGGGGAACGATCGGCACATCGGCTTCAATGGACATGCGGGCCGCGCCGGACTTGAATTCCTTCAGCTCGAAACTGCGGCTGATGGTCGCCTCCGGGTAAACCACGACCAGTTCGCCCTCGCGCAGCGCCGTCACCGCGCGGGCATACGATTCGGCGCCCGCGGTGCGATCGACACCGATCGCCTTGCAGTGCTTCATCAGGAAACCGATGATGCCGTGTTCGAGTTCGGCTTTCATCATGAATCGGACGTTGCGGCCGGACTTGCGCCCGACCAGCCCGACCTCCATGAAGTCCAGATACGCCGTGTGGTTGACGGCGAGCACCGCCCCACCGGAACGGGGGATGCGCTGTTGGCCTTCGATGTCGATGCGCAAGCCCTGCGCCAGGAAAATGGTTCGGGCCAGGCCGGCGAGAAGGTCGTACACCGGTTCCCGCGCCATCCGATCTCCCGTTACTGCCCCGCCGCACTTCTACGCGCGGCCTTCGCTTCCGCCTCGGCGGCATCCAACGCATCCGCCTCCTCCAGGGTAGGAGCACCGCCGCCGAGCCGGGCCGGAACCCAGTACGCACCGGGCTCGTGCGGATAGTCCTTCTGCACGTCGAGCAGCATGTCCTGCATCGTCGAGCGCAGCTGGGCGGTGAGTTCGGCTGCGGGTTCGAAAGGCTGGATCGGTTCGCCGACCGCGATCGAAATAGGCGTGTTGGTGCGGCCGAGCCGCTTCGGGAACCCCTTGGTCCACACCCGCTGCGCACCCCAGATGACGATCGGGATGATCGGCACCTGTGCCTCGATTGCCATGCGCGCCGCGCCCGATTTCAATTCCTTGATCTCGAAGCTGCGGCTGATGGTCGCCTCGGGATACACCCCGACCAGTTCTCCGCGGCGCAGATACTCCACCGCGGCCTGGTACGACTCGGCCCCCGCCGAACGATCCACCGGAATATGTTTGAGGGCCCGCATGATCGGGCCGGAGATCTTGTCGTCGAAGACTTCCTTCTTGGCCATGAACCTGACGTAACGCTTGGGGGTGCGCACCGGTAGGCCCGCGTAGGTGAAGTCCATGTAGCCGGTGTGGTTCACCGCCAGCACGGCGCCACCCCGCGCGGGGATATGTTCATCGCCCGTGACGGTGAACTTCAGACCTTCGAGGAAGAAGACGGTACGGGCCAGCCCGATGACGGTCCGGTAGACGGGTTCCACAAGTCTGCAAGCGTAGTCGCTGACCGCCCCTTCGGCACTGCTCCGTCACCGCGTGCCACACCGCTACGCCCCCGATTCCCTCCGGGTGGGCCGCCCGGTTCAGACGTCCGTGACGAAGGCGATCTGCTGCCCGGTGATCCGAGCAATCACGTCGAAGTCGCGATCATCGCACAGCACGACAAGCCGATGGTGCTCAGCTGTCGCCGCGATCAGAAGATCTACCGGCCCAGCCGAACGGTGCATCCCCTGGTCTGTCATCAGCTGCTGAACCTCGTCAGCGCGTTCGTATCCGCGCTCGTACATCGGCACCCAGCCGAACAATTCACGTAGCAGCCGCTTCTTCTCCAGTCGATCGGCCAACGACCGCGCGGAATACAAGAACTCGAGCTCCACGATCGGGCAGGTCGCGATCACCCCGGCGGTCAACTGGTCTGCCCATGCGCGTCGGAACTTGTCTTGCAGGAGCCGGAACAGACCTGACGTATCGATGAGGTAGAGGGCAGGTGTCACCGGCGGTACGCGGCCTTGTTGCCGATGAACTCGTCGAAGTCACCACGGTCGGCCATCTCACCCAGTCGGGCAAGCGCCCGGATCCGCACCAGTCGCTGACCGACTTCGCGGAGCGCGGCGTTGACTGTTTCTTTCTTCGTCTTCGTGCCGAGCACCTCGGCCGCGAGGGCCAAGGCCTCGTCATCGATCTCGATCGGAGTCTTCGACATTCCGATCAGCCTCCTACGGATACCTACGACGTCTCTTGTGGATATCCAGAGTACCTTCCAGGCCGGAGGGCGCCACCGCATCGGGCGACGTCTCGGCCCAACTATTACCCTGGTTGGCTGGCGACAGCAGGAGGAGCAGCTAGTGCAGATCACCAGCGTCGGACACGCCGGGTTCCACATCCGCACCACCGCCGGGTCGATCCTTTGCGACCCCTGGGTGAACCCCGCGTACTTCGGTTCGTGGTTCCCGTTCCCCGACAACACCCAGTTGGATTGGGCCGAGCTGGGCGCATGCGATTTCCTTTACGTCTCGCATCTGCACCGCGATCACTTCGACGCGAAGACGCTGGCCGAGCACGTCGACAAGGACGCGACCGTGCTGTTGCCGGACTACCCGGTGCCGGATCTGCGGCGGGAATTGGAGCTCCTGGGCTTCCACAAGTTCTTCGAGACGGAGAACTCGGTCAAACACACGGTGACCGGCCCGGGGGGCGAGCTGGACATCATGATCATCGCGCTGCGTGCCCCGGCCGACGGCCCGATCGGCGACTCCGGGCTCGTCGTCGCCGACGGCGAGACCACCTGCTTCAACATGAACGACGCCCGCCCGGTCGAGATGGACGTGCTGCACGAGGCGTTCGGTCACGTCGACATCCACCTGCTGCAATACTCGGGCGCGATCTGGTACCCGATGGTCTACGACATTCCGGCCCGCACCAAGTCGAACTTCGGCAAGCAGAAGCGTCAGCGCGGTATGGACCGCGCCCGCAGCTATATCGAACAGGTCGGCGCGACCTGGGTGGTGCCTTCGGCAGGTCCGCCGGTGTTCCTGGACGACGAGCTGCGCTACCTCAACGACGATCGCGGCGACGAGGGCAACATCTTCCCCGACCAGAAGGTGTTCCTGGAGCAGATGCAGATCCACGGCGATACGGGCGGGATCCTGATGATCCCGGGCTCGGTTGCCGACGTGCGCGGCGCCGAGCTGACGCTGACGCACCCGAGCGACCCGGCCGAGATCTACGACAACAAGGCCGAGTACATCGAGCGGATGGCGCAGCGCCTCGCGCCGGTGCTGGAAGCGGAGAAGGCGACCTGGGCCACCGGCGAGGGCGCGGTGCTGGAGCCGCTGCAGAAACTCTTCGAGCCGATCATGGTGCAGAGCGACCTGATCTGCGACGGCATCGGATACCCGGTCGGTTTGGTGATCGGCGAGGAAACCGTGGTGCTGGACTTCCCCAAACGCACGGTGCGCGCGCCCATCGAGGGCGAGGGTCGCTACCGCTACGGCTTCCGCATCGCACCGGAGCTGGTGCAGACGGTGTTGCGCGACCAGGAGCCGGACTGGGTGAACACCATCTTCCTGTCCACCCGCTTCCAAGCCTGGCGGATCGGTGGATACAACGAGTTCCTCTACACCTTCTTCAAATGTCTCACCGACGAGCGGATCGCCTACGCCGACGGATGGTTCGCCGAGGCGCACGACGATAGCGCCTCCACCGAACTCGGCGATTGGGAGGTGCAGCGGCGCTGCCCGCACCTGAAAGCAGACCTATCGAAGTTCGGCGTGGTGGACGGCAACACGCTCACCTGCAACCTGCACGGCTGGCAGTGGGATCTGGAGTCCGGGCGCTGCAAGACATCCAAGGGACACGAACTGCGTTCACGCAAGCTGAGCTGAGGCATCCGAATCCCGGATGCGAGGACCTTGCGCCGACCGTCGCCACCCGGCTTGATCGAACCCACCTTCGATCCGGTCGGGAGCCGGCCAGCCGGCTCACGACCGCGATCGAGTCGCGACGCCTACCGCGACGAGAGTGAGTACGCAGCCGATGATCGCGGTCGCCGAAAGGCCCGCGCTTGTCGGGGTGATCAGGTCGAGGACCAGGGCGAACAGCAGTTGCCCTGCCACCGAGGTGAGGCCGAGCAGCAGGACCCCGATCCAGCGGACGGTCAGCGCGGCCAGCGCGATGAAAGCCACGCCGATCAGGCCACCGACGTAAAGCCAAGGCTCGGTGGGGAATTGGGCCGAACCGCCGACGGTGGCGCGCACCGCGGCCGCGAGGACGAGCAACGCGCCCAGCCCGACACAAAAGTTGATCATGGCCGCCGAGAACGGTCCGCCGACGGCGCCGACCTTGCCGTTCACCGCCTGCTGCCAGGCCAGGCCGATCCCGGCCAGCGCCGGGAGCACGATCAGCAGCGCGGTCGGCGCGTCGCGCAACGCGTCCGGCACCGAGAGACCACCGCTGACGGCAGTGCCGGGGCCGAATCCGGCGGCCAGCACCGCGAGCACACCGAGCACCGCTGCGATCAGCCGCACCCCGGTGACCGGCGTGCGTCCGCTCGGGCTGAGACCGAGACGGTCGACGACCAGGCTGCTGAGCAGTTGGCCCGCGACAGTGGCCACGGTGAACGCGGTGACGCCGATCGTCGCGACGGTGAGACCCTGGCACGCGACGAAGAAGGCGCCGCAGAGACCGCCGAGCAACTGCCACGGCCGCAGCACACCCTCGGACAACGCCCGCCGCACCTGCCGCGCACCGTCGCGCAGCCGCCCGCTGACCGCGAAACCCACCGCCAGCACCAGCAGCCCGGTGCCGAAACTGATGGTCGCGGCGGCAATACCGTCGTGCAGGCGCGCACCGAGCGCCCCGTTGATCCGTCCCTGCACCGCGACGCCGGCGCCGATAGCGAATCCGAAGACCAGCCCCAGCCTCACCCGCACGGTCATGGTCCGCACGCTACCCGGGGCCGAAGCGCCGTCCGGTCGAGCGGCCGCCCACACTCGCTATCCGCACGACTGGCACGAGAATGCGGCAATCGCGAGCGCGGGGTCTCAGGTGGCGTACCGCTCACTGGCGGCGGGGCAACCAGCGGGGCGTCGACGCGGCTATGGCGAGCACGGCGAGGCCGAGCAAGGCCAGCAGGGTGGACATCGAGTACCGAATGGTCACCACGGCGGCGAAACCGAAGACCGCCAGCGCGACCACCTCGCTCAGCAAGCCGGACACCGAGGTGACCGTGGCACGCGCCGGGCCCTCGATGGCGTCCTGCAGGCGCGCGCCCGCCACGACCACCGCGTTGTGCACGATGCCGTAGGAGATGCCGATCGCCGTGAATCCGAGCACCGCCAACGGATACATGGCGTCGGTCCGCCGGGCCGCAAACCCTGCGACCAGCGCGCCGGCGAGGAACAGCACACCGGAGACACCCATGACGATCCCCATCGCCCGGCCCGACATGCCTTCGGTCCGCCCGCCCAGCACGGAACCGATCAGCGAACCCAGCACGGTGAGACCGACCAGCAGCGGCACCACCGCGGTGGAAACGCCGATTTGCTGCGCGAGCAGACCGAAGTATTCGTCGAACGCCGTGATGCCGAACAACAGCGCTTCCAGCAACACGCCATGGCGCACGCCCGCACCCGAACCGCCTCCACGACACCGGCTTTCAGCATGCCCAGATACTGGACGAACGGTCGTGGCCGTTGGGTCGAGCCGCCCGGCAAAACACCTCGCTCGCCCGAAACCGAATGCGTTACTTGCGGATCCGAGCCGGCGCGATTGCCCGCGTCCACCGAACCGCCGTCGGTGGCCGCTGAGTAGCCGCCAGGAACGGCGCCTCCCGCCGCACCGCGCGCATCGGCGTTCGACGCGCAGCCGAGCGCGGCGATGTTCGGTACAGGGGCGATGTTCGGCACAGCGCAATCGCCCGGATCGCTCCTGCCGACGGCACCTGGCACGGTTGCGCGGGCGCCGACCCCATCCGCGGCCTGCACACTCGCCCCCACCACGGCATCGGCTTCGACGGCACTCTCCGCTGCGCAATCGTTGGCAGCCGACGCCGTATCCACTCGAAGAGCTGGATTGCCCGGATCGGTACGTCGCGCTGGAGTGTGGGTGGCACCGGAACGCACTGCGCTGTCGTCCTCGGAAGACTCCGGTAGAGCGTCTTCCAAATCGTCGACATCCGCCGCGGACACCGCTTTCGGCGCTGTAGGCAGCGACAGCGCGACTACCGTGTGCACGGCCGCGACCGCAACGCTGGACCAGCCGACCAGCGCGTAACCGCCGTAGAGGTAGAGCGGGGTCGCGGCGACGATCGCGACGACCACGGCGGCCTCCGCACCCGCGCGGGTGTAACCGAGAATCCCCGGGTAGGACGCTGCCTTCCCGCGAGCGGCGAGGTCGTCGTAGAGCAACGCCTCGAACGTGCCGGAGGCCAAGGCGCCGGACGTGCCCCACAGCACGAATCCGGCAGCAAAGCCTGGGAAGGAGGGTGCCACGGTCCACAGGGCGAACCCGGCGGTCAGCAAGGCACCGCTCAGCACCAGCAGACCGCGCCGCGAGACCGTGTCGGCCCACGCGCCGGAGGGCACCTCGAGTAGGAACGACGTCGCCGACCAGATCGCGAACAGCGCGGAGATCTGCCCCGCGCTCATCCCATGGTCGGCGAACAGCAAGGCGTACAGCGCGTACAGCGGAATCAGTTCACCAGTGCTCTTGAAGAGTACGGCTCGAACGATCAGCGAGCGAAGGCTGAGATTGCGCGCGCTATCTGTCGATCGGGCGCGCAGCGTCCCCGCGAATCAATAGGCGTAGAGGAGCAAACGCATGCCGTCAGCATGACCACCTTCGCCGCGCAGCGTCAAGGGAATTAACCGCCGTACAGCGTCAAGGGAATCAACCGGGGCGTCAGGAGCAGGATCAGCGCAGCGGTACCCAGCCGTTGGCGTGGACCGAGTCCCCGTCGCCCAGTTCCCGCTCCGTGGCGTCGATACCCACCCGGCCGTGGTTTTCGTTGAGGTCGCTGATCAGCTCCGACACCGGATGCGAGTCGCTGTAGTGGTAGCCCTGCGCGAGCGCGAAGCCCAGTTCGGTGAGCACCGCCGCCTGGTACTCGGTCTCGACGCCCTCGGCGATCACCTGGAGATCCAGCGCGTTGGACAGGGCGGCGATCACGCCGAGCAGCGGCGGCGCGGGCGAGCCCGAGCGGATCGCGGCGACGAAGGACTGGTCGACCTTGAGGATGTCGCTCGGCAGCGTGGCCAGCCTGCTGAGCGAGGAGTACCCGGTGCCGAAATCGTCGATCGCGATGCGCACACCCCGCTCGCGCAGGGTGTGCAGATTCGTGATCGCGGTCTGCGATTCCGCGGCCAGCTCACTCTCGGTCACCTCGAGCACGAGCTGATCGGCGGGCCAACCGGTACTGGCGAGAATGCCCGCCACCCGGTCGGCGTAGCCGGCCTCGGCCAGCTCGAGCCCGCTGACGTTCACGTTCAGGGTCAAGTCGAGCGCGGCGAAGGTCTCCTGCAGCCGCGCGGCATCCGCGCAGGCCCGGCGCAGCACCAGTTCGTCCAGGTCGGCGATGAGGTCGTACTCCTCGGCGACGCGGATCAGACCCTCGGTGGTCACGTCCGGTTGCGCACTGGACGACCAGCGCAGCAGCGCCTCCACGCCGACCGCCTTGCCGCCGCCCTCGGTCAGGCTGACGATCGGCTGGTAGTGCACGTCGAGGGCGCCGCGGTCGATCGCCTCCCGCAGCTCCACCGCCAGCGGCAGCTGCCGGGAGGACTCCAGCACCGTACGGTTGCGTCCGGCCTGCTTGGCCCGATACAGGCCGACATCGGCGCGACTGACCAGCAGCGATCCCGATTCCCCCGGCTGCCAGGAGGTCACGCCCGCCGAACAACCGGTGGTCACCGCTGCGCGCAGCTGCTCGGTGAGCAGGATCGCGGCCTGTTCGGTGGTATTCGGCAGCAGCAACGCGAACCCGTCCCCGACGTAACGAGCCAAACGCTGATCGGGAGCGAGCAGTTTCGACCAAGTGTCGGCCACCCGCTGCAGGACCGCGTCGCCCGCCCGGTGCCCGAGGTGGTCGTTGATCTTGCGGAACCGGTCCAGGTCGACCAGCACCAGCGCGAGCCCCTGCCCGGACCGGGTGGCGTGCTCGATCGCGGTGTTGAGCGCACGATCGAAGCCGCGCCGGTTCAGCAGGCCGGTGAGCACATCGATGTCGGCCTCTGAGGCCATCCTGGTGAGGATGCCGACGACGATGCCGACGCCGAGAGTGACACCGCCCGGGATCAAGCCCGACCACCACGGCAGTCCTGGGGTCGCCGGCCGGGTGGGCAGCACCCAAAAGCACAGCGCCAGCGCTGACACGATGTGCGCCGCCGCCTGCGGCCAGGCGAAGAACAGCGCGGCGTCGCACGCGATGAACACGTAGAACGACGCGAGGCCGAGCGCGCCGACCGTGTTCGGGAACGAATGCACGGCGATGGTCACCAGCGCGGTCGCGATCGCGACGTAGACGTGGTGGATCGAATGCGGCAGTCGCGGCCCCCACGCGAGCAGCGTGAGACCGAGCGCCAGCGCTACCGCTGCCGCCCCACCGACCAGCGGCCGATTACCTTCCTCGCCAGGGGCGATCGCGGTGAGGAGCAGGCCGAGAACTCCGCCCATCACATAGAACGCCCCGGTCGTTCGAGCCATGACCATGGCCGTCGCCAGCGCAGATGCGGCCCGCACCCGAGTCCGGGTATCGCCGCGAGACCCGATTCCTCGCACGAGGGACAGCCTAGACACAAGGAATCCGGCCGGCTGCCACATCCAAGGAATCCGACACGGCGAACCGGTAGCTATTTACTTGTCCGTCATATGCCCGTTGTCAATTCGGCGGCCGGAGCACCTCGGTGCCGACAAACGGGACCAGCGCAGCCGGAACCCGGACCGATCCGTCGGCTTGCTGATGGTTCTCCAGTATCGCGACGATCCAGCGGGTGGTCGCGAGCGTGCCGTTCAAAGTGGCGGCGACCTGCGGTTTTCCGTTCTCGTCGCGATAACGTACGGCGAGACGGCGCGCCTGATACGTGGTGCAGTTCGAGGTCGAGGTCAGTTCCCGATAGGTCTGCTGAGTCGGCACCCACGCCTCACAGTCGAACTTGCGCGCGGCCGAGCTGCCCAGATCGCCCGCCGCGACGTCGATCACACGGTAGGGCACCTCGACGGCCGCGAGCATCTCCTGCTCCCAACCGAGCAGCCGCTGATGTTCGGCGTCGGCCTGGTCCGGCGTGGTGAAGACGAACATCTCCACCTTGTCGAACTGATGCACCCGGATGATGCCGCGGGTGTCCTTGCCGTAGCTACCCGCCTCCCTGCGGAAGCACGAGGACCAGCCGACATACCGTTTGGGGCCGCCGCTCAGATCGAGGATCTCGTCCGAGTGGTAACCCGCCAGCGGCACCTCCGAGGTGCCGACGAGGTAGAGATCGTCATCGGCGAGATGGTAGACCTCGGCCGAGTGCTGGCCGAGGAATCCGGTGCCGGCCATGATCTCCGGACGCACCAGCACCGGTGGGATCATCATGGTGAAGCCGTTGGCCACGGCCTTCTGCGCGGCCAACTGCAGCAGACCCAGTTGCAGCAGCGCACCGTAACCGGTGAGGAAGTAGAACCGGGCGCCGGATACCTTCGCGCCACGCTCGGTGTCGATCAGGCCGAGCGACTCGCCCAGCTCCACGTGGTCTTTCGGCGCGAAGTCGAATTCCCGTGGCGTGCCGATGGTTTGCAGCACCAGGTAATCGTCCTCGCCGCCCGCGGGAGCACCTTCCTGCACCACGTTCGAGATGGCGCGATGTGCGGCGTCCAGATCGGCGTCGGCCGCGTGCTGGGCGGCCTCGGCCTCCTTGACCTTGACCGACATCTCGCCGGCCTGGGCGAGCAGCGCGGAGCGCTCCTGGGTACTCGCCTTTCCGATCAGCTTGCCCATCGCCTTGTGCTCGGCGCGCAGGTTGTCCGCAGTGGCCACCGCGGCACGCCGCGCCGCGTCCGCCTCGAGCAGCGCGTCGACGAGGGCGGGGTCTTCGCCGCGGGCGCGCTGCGAGGCACGGACCACGTCGGGGTTGTCCCGCAGGAATCGGAGGTCGATCATGGGCCACCAGCCTAGTAGTCGACGTGTTTCCGTTTCACGCCGATATCCCAGGATGCGGTCCATCGGCCCGGAATCGCGCGCATAGTGGGCTTGTGGGCACGCCATTCGACGAGACCGCCATCGACAACGCGCTGGCCGACCTCACCGCGGGCGAGAAGGCATGGGCCGCCACCGCGCTGCGCCGGCGCCGCGAACTGCTCGCCGAGATCCACGCGCGGACCGGCCGCTTCGCCGCGGATTGGGTGCGGGCCGCATGCGTCGTCAAGGGCCTCGATGAGGATTCGCCGCTGGTCGGCGAGGAATGGATGTCCGGCCCGCTCACTCTGCTGCAAGCCACGGCCGCGCTGTCGGACACTCTGGCCATGCTGGAGGCCGGGTACAGCCCCCTGACCGGCGTCACGCTGAAAGCGACACCGGGCGGCCGGATAGCGGTGCCTATCTTTCCGCGCGGCGTCTACGACCGTCTGCTACTCAGCGGTTTCCGCGGCGAGGTATGGCTGCGGCCCGGCATCGACGGCGACACCGCGCGCAGGCGGGCCGGACTTGCGCAGCTGGATCCGACCGCGACCGGCGGTATCGGCGCGGTGCTGGGCGCGGGCAATATCACCTCGATCCCGCCGCTCGACGCGCTGTACGAGCTGTACGCGCACAACCGAGTGGTCGCGCTGAAGCTCAACCCGATCACCGACCCACTGTTCACGGTGTTCGAGATGGTGTTCGAGCCGCTCCTCGAGCTGGGCGTGCTGCGGATCCTCACCGGCGGCGCGGAGCAGGGCGGTTACCTGGTGCACCATCCCGACGTCGCGCACGTGCACATGACCGGCAGCGCGCACACCCACGACGCGATCGTGTGGGGTCCCGGCCCCGAGGGTGTGCAGCGGAAGCAGGAAAACCGTCCACTGCTGGACAAACCGATCACCAGCGAGCTGGGCGGCATCTCGCCGACCCTCGTGGTGCCCGGCGCCTGGTCCGACGCCGATCTGCGCTACCAGGCCGAGCACGTGGCCACCCAGCGTCTGCACAACGGCGGCTACAACTGCGTGGCAGCGCAGACGGTTGTGCTCAGCGCGGACTGGGACCGCAAAGACCAGTTTCTCGATGAACTGCGCCTGGCCATGGAGCGGGCGCCGCAGCGACCGGCGTATTACCCGGGCAGCGACGCACGCGTCGCCGACGCACTGGCGTCGTATCCGGGGGCCGAGCGCCTGGGTGCGGGCCGTGTGCTGATCGACCAGCTCCCGCAAACCGATACCCCGCTGCTGCGCACCGAGTACTTCGCTCCGGTGCTCGGGGTGGTCGAGCTGCCTTACGCGGGCGGCGACTTCCTGCAGCGTGCGGTGGACTTCGCGAACGCGGAGCTGACCGGAACGCTCGGCGCGAACGTGATCGTCCCACCGATCACCATCCGCAGGCTCGGCATCGCCTTCGACCGCGCGATCGAGCGGCTGCGCTACGGCGCGATCGCGGTGAACGCCTGGACCGGGCTGGCGTTCCTCGCCCCGCGCGCCGCCTGGGGCGCTTTCCCCGGCCACACCCTGGACGACGTGCAGAGCGGAATCGGTGTGGTGCACAACGCCTTGCTGCTCGATGACGTGGAGCGCACCGTGGTGCGCGGTCCGTTCCGGCCCGCGCCGCGCTCGCTGCTGCGCGGTGAACTCGCTATCGCACCGAAGCCGCCGTGGTTCATCGACAACGCTTCGGCCGCGACCACCGCGCGCAGGCTGACCGAGTTCTACGCCGAGGCCAATCCCGCCAGACTGCCGGGCGTCTTCCTGTCGGCGCTACGGGGCTGAAACCCACCGCAGTTGGACCCACCGCGGTAAGACCCACAGCAGTTGCCGCGCCGATCGAGCCAGGTCGTCGCACCACGAGACGGACACCTGCCATGATGGACCGCGATGTCCCCTGAACCTGTGTCCCGGTCCCGGCGCGCGCCGACGCGCGGCGCGTCCTCGCGTGCCGACACGGTCCGCCACACGTTCGGCTCGGCCAAGGCCACGTTCGCCGACAGCGGCAACCTGCGCGAGGTGCAGCTGTCGGCGCGCACCTTGCGCTGGGGTCTGTTCGCGGTGGCCGTCGGCGCGGTGGTCGCGGCCCTGGTGACGCTGTTCGTGACCGGATTCGACAATGAGAAGGGGCTCGAGGCACACAATCCCGGCTCGCCACCGCAACCGGTACTGGACAAGGTGTTCGGTACCGCGGCCAAGGGCGACTGCCTGAGCTGGACCAAACCCGACCGATCCGACCTGGTCAAGGTGAATTGTTCGAGCAAGCACCTGTTCGAGGTCGCCGCCGATATCGACATGAGCCGCTATCCGGGTAAGGAGTTCGGACCCGGCTCGCGGTTCCCCGACTCGTTGCGGCTCACCGAGCTCAAAGAAGAGCACTGCCTGCCCGCCGTGCAGAAATACCTGTCCGGTCGCTTCGATCCGCGCGGCAAATACATTGTCGGGCTGATGTATCCCAGCCCGGACGGCTGGCAGCACGGTGACCGCACACTGCGCTGCGGGCTGCAGGTCGCGGCGAGTGTCGGCACGCCGTCCTCGGTCGGCAGCGCGGCCGAGCACGACCAGTCCAGGGTGTACGAGCCCGGGGTGTGCCTCGGCATCAACCAGAATCTGCCCACCGATCCGGTGGACTGCGCACAGCCGCATGCCATCGAGATCGTCTCCACCGTCGACGTGGGAACGCACTTCAACGGCGGCCCACCGCCGAAGGAGGAGCAGGACAAGTTCGTGGAGCAGGAGTGCACCCGCACCTCGACGGAGTACCTCGGCGGGCCGGACGTGATCCGCAACAAGACACTGACCCTGTTCTTCGACTACATCGATGCTCGCAGCTGGATGGCGGGCAGCCGCAAACTGGACTGCATGATCGGCAAGGGAGCCGATCAGGAGGGCTTCGCGCCGATCACCGGCTCGGCCAAGGGCGACATCCTGGTCAACGGCCAGGCTCCGGTGCCGCCGCCCAACAACGGACGGTCCACGCCCGCACCGCTGCCCGGCGCCGCACCGCTGCCGCCACAGCCCCAGCCGCGGTAGCGGATCGCCGATGCCCGTCTCGATGTCGGACGACCGGTTCGAGGAATTGGTCGGCGACGCATTGGATCTCATCCCGCCCGAGCTGACCCGCGCGATCGACAACGTGGTCGTACTGATCGAGCCGCGCAATCCGGAGGATCCCCAGCTGCTCGGGCTGTATCACGGTATCGCGCTCACCGAACGCGACAGTCAGTACGGCGGGGCGCTTCCCGACACCGTGACGATCTACCGCGAGACCATTCTCGAACTCTGCGCCGACGAGGCAGCGGTGGTGGAAGAGGTGGCCATCACCGTGATCCACGAGATCGCACACTATTTCGGGATTGACGAAGACCGTCTGCATCAGCTGGGATGGGGCTAGTCTTGTCCGAGTCGTATTGCGTACCCACCGTCGTGGGTGTGTAATCGGCAGCGAGATCGAAAAGTTGGGGATTCGATGGAACCGATTGTGTTGCCGTCGCGTCCTATCACTCGAAGGGGGAATTCTCGTGGTTCCGCCCCACAGCCACTAGAAGGAGTCGAGTCATGGTTGGACATGTACTGATCGCACCCGAAACCATTCTCGCAGCCGCGGCCGAGCTCGACCTCGTCGCCGAACGGCTGGCCGCCGCCGCGGCGATCACCGCACCCGCGACGCACGTATTGCCCTCCGGCGCCGAGGAAGTCTCGTTCGTCAGCGCAAGCCACTTCAACCAGGGGGCGATGTCCCACGACCGGGCGATCGCACAGGCGATTCTGGAGTGCCACCACGCCGCGGCCACGTTACGTATGCAGTTGGCCCAGCACGTCGCCGGTGATGTGGTGCGTGCGGCCGGCATCAGCGCCGTTCAGGTGTAGGTCCGCGAACGAGACTGTCAGCAACACTTTTAATTCAGGGGAGTAGTCAAACATGGTTGCAGGAGTCACCGGCGTGATCTGGGCGGCCCGGCCGTCGGAGGTCAATTCGGCCACCCTACATGCGGGCGCGCACGCCATTCCCATCTCGGCCGCCGCCACCGCCTGGGGCGGGCTCACCGCCGCCTGGGTCGACGCGACAACGACCGTCGCCAGGGTGATGGCCGAACTCGGCGTCGGCATGGAGGGCGTCAACGGTATCGCCGCACTGGGCAAGCTCACCGGCTTCCTCGGCTGGTCCGAACAGCAGGGCGTGCAAGCGGCTGCGATGGGCGGGAAGGCCGCGGCGAACGCCACCGCCTACACCGTCGCCGCGCTGGCCATGCCGAGCCCGCCGGAAATCGCGGCCGTCAACACCGCCTTGACCCTGTCGGCAAACCCGGCGGGGGTCGTGAGCGGCGCCTTCGAGGCCGCGGAGATCGCCCGGAACGCGATGGACACCCGTGCCGCGCTGGTGATGGAGACCTACGAAGCCGCGACCAGCGCCATGCTCGCGACTCCTGCTGAGTTCCTGATGCCGCCGCCGATCGCCCAGGGCGCCGGAACGGCCAGCCCGGAGCAGGCGGCCGACAAGGCATCCGACGTTCCGGTGGATCCGATCCAGGGCGCTATCGCAGCCACCCAGGCGTTCTTGAGCAACCCGGGCGTGGCAAGCGTCGCCACCCAGGCAGCCCAGGCGGTCGGCTCAATTGCCACCGCCGGCGTTTCGACGGTCGGAAATGCCGCGGGCAGTGCCATCGCCACGGCGACGACGACCAGCGCTCCCGCCATGTCGGGCATCGCTCCGATGTCCATGGGCGCGGGTGCGGCCGCCGCCAGTGCCGCCGCCTCGACACGCGCGGTGTCGTTCACCGGCCTCGGATCCGCGGCGAGCGTCAACGGCTCGCTCAAACTTCCCGAAGGCTGGGGCGCGAGCGGCACCATCGGTGGGCCTGCACCGGCGCAGGAAACCGCTACGGCCCACCAGGCCGACGCGACGCCGGTCCGGCAAGCGAATCCGGGCAACGGCAACCCACTGCTGGGCAACCAGGCTCGCACCGATGAGGACGACGAGACCGAGCACAACGGCCTGGACTACCTGCGGTCGACCGAGCACTTCAGCGACGGCCGGTTCGCCGCCGACGGAGTCATCGGCGGCGGTGACATCAGCGAGACGGCTAAGTGACCGTACTCGGTGCGGGCCGCGGCCCGTCGACGCTCGAGGCGGTCGTCCTGTCGCTCGATGAGATGCAGTTTCTCATGGAGAAGCTGGAGATCGAGGTCCCAGTCGTGTTGAACGCGAGGGGACACTACGACAACATGACCGACCACAGGGCGGCGATGGGCGCGGCGGCCGAGTCCCTCATCCAGCGCGAGCTCCTCGTGGACGACGTGGTCCATCGCGATCTGGAGAATCGGCTGCGCGCGCTGAACCGGCCGCACTGGATCATCGCGCTGCGGTTGATCGTTGACGGGTGGGTAAGCCGCTTTTGTCTGGCGAAGGGTGATGACCTTCCGGTCGTCGCCCTTCGCGGGCAGGACTCCTACGTCATCGACGAGGCCGGGATCGATTTGCCTGCCACGGTACTCGCGGCGCTCGGCTACGCCGAACCGCTCGAGCTCTACGGCATGAACGCCCCGACCGAAGAACTCGCCACCATCTTCGGAGACACCGGCGACGCCGCCGCCACCGCCGAGCGCCTGACCAAAGTCGGCAACCCCACGAACGACGCAAAGATTTTGGCAGCGGCCCTGGTCGAGATCCATTCGTATGCCGAGATCGTCGGCGTGGTTTACGGCGACGGAACCAGGGAGGTGGCGGACAACCACATCGCCATCTTCAATACGCGCGCGGGGCGATTCATCGCGACCGCGAGCAAGTCCGGCGACGGCGTGAAGTGGACGTCACTCAGCAGCGGAACCGCCGCGCGATTGCGCACGGCAGTACAGGATCTGATCAACTCGCTGCCGGAACGCGAAGACTTCCCGCCGAACCCGAAACGTTCTTGAGCGCGCCATCAGCCTTCGTCAACCCATCGGGTCGTCGGAGGTCGGCGCGACGTCGTATCCGAACGGCGGCGTGAACCGGCCCCACCGAATGCACTGCCACCCGCCGTCGGGCATCGGGACCAGCTCGATGGTCTCGGTGTTATCCAGGTGGTTGTTCGTCGTAAATGGTGGTCGCACATCAGCTAGCGTGCGACCAACAAGGCGCATGGCGGCACCATGACTGACGACCATCACATCGCCGGCACCGTCTTGGTGGGTCAAGTAGGTAGCCCGTAACTCCGCGATCGCGGGCAGAAAGCGGTCCAGGACATCCTGAGCGGATTCTCCGCCGGGCACCCGCAGCATGAGATCGCCTTCGTGCCAGGCGCGATAGATCTGCTGGAAGGTCTGGTGGGCCTCTTCGCTGTGCTGCCCTTCGAGATCGCCGGCCTGTACCTCGTGCAGGCCGTCGAGCACCATCGCAGCCACGCCGGTGGCGGCTTCGATGTAGTTCGCGGTCTGCCTGGCGCGCAGCGCGGCCGAGGAGAACAGCACCTGCGGCGGCCGCAGCAGGCCCTCGCCGAACGTCTTCGCTTGCGCCGCACCGCGTTCGGTCAGCGGCAGTCCCGGAATCCTGGTGTCGAGCAGCTTGGCGACGTTTCCTTCGGTCTCACCGTGCCGGACCAGAATCAATCTGCCGGTCATAGGTCCGCCATCCCCTTTCGCAACTGAACCAACCACTCCGCCGCTGCTTCATCCGACGGCGGCGGAGCTCCGGTCGCCGAGGCCGCCGGCCAGGACCCGAGGAACCGGATTCGCGCCGTGCGGTGCAGCGCCTTGAGTGCCTCGGCCACCGCAGTGTCGTCGATATGCCCTACGCAGTCGAGATAGAAACGGTATGTCCCCATGCCGGTTCGGGTAGGACGGGACTCGATCCTGGTGAGATCGATGCCTCGCGTGGCGAACTCCGCGAACGCGCGCATCAGCGATCCCGGTGCGTTCGGCAGCTCCAGCACGATGGACGTGCGGTCCGCGCCGGTGGCGGGCGGCGCCACCGTGGGCCGGGTGCACAGCACGAAGCGCGTGATCGCTCGCTCGTGGTCGGCAACGCCGGAGGCCAGCGCGGTCAGCCCGAACCGCTCCCCGGCCAGCGCGGTCGAGACGGCGGCGTCCGCGTGGCCCGCCGCCACGTCTTCGGCCGAGGCGGAATTGGACGCCGAGATGTAGGGCTGTGCCTGCGGCAGGTGCCGGGCAACCCACAGTCGTACCTGGGCCGCGGCCACCGGGTATGCGGCCAGGGTCCGCACCCCGGCCAGGGTCGTTCCCGGCTTGCCGAGGATCGTGAAACTCACCTCGAGCTCGGTTTCGGCGATGATCTGCACCCGGGGGCCGACTGCCAGGGAGTCGAGGGTCGCCGAGATCGATCCTTCGACGGAGCTCTCGATCGGCACCACCGCGCCGGCCACGTCGCCGGAGCGGATCAGGTCCAGTGCGCCCCCTTGGCTGGGCGCGGCGACCCGCTCCACGGGCCCGGCAAAGGCCCCCGAGGATTCGAGTTGAGCCAGGGCCATCTCGGTGAAGGTTCCGGACGGCCCGAAGTACGCGATTCGCGGCACGGTTACGAGATTACTTGGCAGTCCGTCCGGCTCCCCAGCGATTGCGACTGCTGGACGCGGGCCGGCCTGTGTTCGCGGCCGTCGGGTATGGCTTCAGTGGCCGGCGAGCACACGCAATGCGTCGATCAACTGGTCGGCATCCTCGGTTTCGATTGCAAGCAAAACCGACCGGACAGCATCAATTGCGGCGGGCTTCAGCGACCTCAGAAAAGCGATATCAGGCGCACTGAGGGCAGCGTGGATGTCCTCGCCACACAGGGCGGCGACCGTGGCCGCGACGATGGCCACCGCATGACGACCGGACGAGGTTCGAGCGACGAAACCGGTATCCGAGTGCGCCGCACCCGCCAGGAAGTCCGCGATGTCAGCATCCGGGACATCCAGTTCGAGGACCGGCGCAGCATCATTTGCGCCGAGATTGCGGACCAGTCCGTCGACCAGACTGCGCCGCGGGGGCATGGATAGCGTCACCAGCACCGGTTCGCTGGGTTCCGTCCGTTCCGACACGCCCTCACCGTAACAATCCGGATCGTCGGTCCTGGACCACGTTCCCCCGATCAGCTCGATCGAAAGGCTTGCGGAACCAACCGACCTCACTTAGCTTAGGGTAACCTAATCAAGGAACCGTTGTCCGCCCCACGGAGGTTTGCATGCCGCGTCCGACCCCGACCGTCGCCCCGTCCACCGCCGAGCGGGTGCGCAGCGCCTGCGTCCACGCGGAGCAGGCGGTACTCGCCATGCCCGGCATCGATCCGACACCCACGTCCGTGCACCTCGTGCGGCCATGCGGCGACGCGGTGATCGCGGTGCCGACCTCGTCGGTCGCTGCGATCCTGGCCGGCAACACCGGCGAGAACGGGGCGCCCGCGGTGCTCGAACTCACCGACCACGCGCCCCTGCCGCTGCGCGAGCCGGTACGCGCGCTGGTCTGGCTGCGCGGCTGGGTGCGGGCGGTGCCCATACGAGCGCAGCGCGCTCTCGCGACCGAAGTCGCGAAGGACCACCCGCATCCCGGCCTGCTCGACGTCGGCTTCGGTGCAACACTGCTGCGCCTGGTGATCAACTCCGCGGTGGTAGCCGACTCGACCGGCGCGGAGTCGGTGCGCAGCGACGAGCTGCGGCTGGCGCAGCCGGATCCGTTCTGCGCCATGGAATCCGCGTGGCTGCAGCACATGGCGGTCGACCACGCCGACGTCGTCGACCAGCTGGCCAGGCATCTGCCGCCGCGCCTGCGACACGGCATCGTGCACCCACTGGCCATCGACCGCTACGGACTCACCCTGCGCATCGAGGGGTACGACGGCGACCATGACTTCCGGCTCCCGTTCAGCGCTCCGGCCGACGACATCGCGGCGCTCAGCCGCGCCGTACGCACCCTGGCGGGCTGCCCATTCCTCAACGGCCTGCGCCGCATCTGATTCGCCCGCTCACACAAGTCCACGCAGCGGCCGCGGCCCGCGGTTCGCCTACCGAACCGGCTGGCACTTGAAACTCCATCGGACAGGTCCGACCTCGTTCAGCGAACGAAGTCGCGGGCCCGACCCGACGTGGCGGGCGCCACGCACAGCCGGCGCAATAGATTCGACCCATGCGTGCGGAGTCCGGTACCGGTTGGGACGAGGTCGAGCCGACCGAACAGCAACGGCTCGCGCTGAAACTCGAGATCGTCATCGTGCTGCTCGTCACGTTCGGCCTCAGCGGGCTCAACGCGGCGCTCTCGCTGGTGGAAAGCGCGCTGGCGCCGGGCGGGGTCGGCGGGCGGACCATCGCGCTGAACCCGTCGCGATCCACCCAGTCCACCATCGACCTGCTGTTTCAGCTGCTCAGCGTGCTGCGGCTGGTGGCATGGGCAGCGCTGGGACTGTACCTGCTGTGGCGCAGCGGTCTCGGCCCGCGCTTGATCGGACTGGCGAAGCGGATCAGGTGGCGCGCCGACGCGCTGCCCGGCATAGCGCTCGCCGCGATCATCGGATTGCCGGGCCTGGGGTTGTATCTCACCGCACACGCGCTGGGCGTCAGCGTGACGATCGTGCCCGCATCGCTCGGCGACCACTGGTGGCGGTTGCCCGTCCTGATCCTGTCGGCCTGCGCGAATGCCCTGGCCGAGGAGGTGATCGTGGTGGCGTTCCTGATCACCCGGTTGCGTCGGCTCGGCTGGTCGGCGCACTCGGCGCTGCTGGCCTCAGCGCTCCTGCGCGGCAGCTACCACCTGTATCAGGGGCTGGGCGGCGGTCTCGGAAACATGGTGATGGGCGTCATATTCGGTCGCTATTGGCAGCGCACGAACCGGCTGTGGCCGCTTGTCCTCGCACACGCGACCATCGATGCGGTCGCCTACATCGGCTATACCGTTCTGCGCGGCCATGTTTCGTGGCTGCCGTAACTCAACTGTGCCCACCGGTTCGCTAACGGGTGGGTCGCGGAGACGAATTACTATGCAGCACCCCGTCCAGCCCGAGGTACACGTGCAATACCCGATGACCACCGGATAAGTAGAGTCTCAGTGATGAACGGCGACGACCCCCAGCGCAATGCGCGAGCGCGCCGGATGCCGCCGCCAGGCAGGCCCGGCGAACCCCCGATGCGACGCCGCATGCAAGCCCCAGCAGCCGGTGCTGCTCCGCCGCCGATCGAGCCCACCCAGGTGCTGCACCGAGACGGCCCGCCACACGCGCCGCCGCTGGCGTATTCGCAGGTTCCGCCGGAACAAGCACGACGCACGCCGCATGCCCCCACGCAGCAACCGGTCCCGCAGCACAAGGGCCCCGCGCATGCTCCCACGCAACGGCCGCTTCGCTTCGATGACGGGCCGCCACACGCGCCGTGGCAGCAGCCGCGGCCGTATCGCGAAGGGCCGCCGCCAGCGCCTCCGCGCGGCACACGCCCCGCCCAGGCGCCGCGGCCGCGCCGCAAGCGCCACCCCTTCCGCTGGTTGCTGGTGATCCTGCTGGTACTGGTCCTCGCCGCCGTCGGCGCCGTCATCCAGCTGGACAACTCGCTCAATCGCATCCCGGCGCTGGCGAACTACGCCCAGCGTGTGGGCGACACGCCGGGGACGAACTGGCTGCTGGTCGGCTCCGACGGACGCGCGGGGCTGACGCCCCAGCAGGAGCAGGAACTGGCCACAGGCGGCGAAGTGGGTCCCGAGCGCACCGACACGATCATGCTGGTGCATGTCCCGGAGTCGGGTAAAACCACCCTGGTGAGCTTGCCGCGCGACTCCTACGTCAGCGTTCCCGGCCACGGCAAGGACAAGCTCAACGCCGCGTTCGCCATCGGCGGACCGGCCTTGCTGGTACAGACCGTGGAGATCGCCACCGGCCTGCGTATCGACCATTACGCGCAGATCGGCTTCGGCGGTTTCGCCAGCGTGGTCGACACGCTCGGCGGCATCGACGTCTGCCTGCCGAAACCGATCGACGACCCGCTCGCCGGCATCGATCTCCCCGCGGGCTGCCAGCGCCTGAACGGTCCGCAAGCGCTGGGCTTCGTGCGCAGCCGCGCCACCCCCCTCGCCGATCTGGACCGCATGAACAATCAGCGGATCTTCCTGGCGGCGCTACTGGCGAAGGCGACCAGCGGCACCACTCTGGCCAACCCGTTCAAGCTGTGGCCCCTGGCCTCGGACACCGTGAAGTCGCTGAAGGTCGACAACGGCGATCACATTTGGGACCTCGGCGGACTGGCCTGGGCACTGAAAAGCGACACGGTCGCGACGGCTGTCCCGATCGGCGGATTCGATGACACCGACAGCGGGAACGTCCTGCTGTGGGACAAGGGCAAGGCGAGCCGGTTCTTCAACGCGCTGGCCGGCGACCAACCCATCCCGGAGGAGCTGCTGACCCGGTAGCGTCGGTGCCATGCCGGATATCGATGTGGCTGCGCCCTTCCCCGAGTCCTCCCCGGAGACCTTCCCGGAGTTGCTCCGCGCGCAGATCCGTCACGGGTTCACCGCGGCCCAGCAGTATCTCGCCGCCGCCGTGTACTTCGACTCGAATCGGCTACCGCGACTGGCCGGACATGCCTATACCCGGTCGCGCGAACAGTACGCGAACTCACTCCGCCTGGTGCAATACCTGCTCGACCGCGATCTCGAGGTGCGAATCGGCGGGCTGGACGAGATCCATTCGACCTTCGACAGCCCGCGCACCGCCATAGCTCTGCTGCTGGAGGGCGAGCAGATCCGCAGCACGCAGACGAGCGATCTGGCCCGCGCTGCCCGCACGTCCGGCGACTACCTGGGTGAACGATTCATCCAGTGGTTCCTCGAGGAGCAGATGAAGAACGTCGCCGGGATGACCACGCTGCTGGCTGTTCTCGACCGCGCCGATGGCCGGCTGTTGGACGTCGAAGAGTTCGTCGCGCGTGAGCTGCGGACGGGCCCCCGCGGCGATATAGCGGCGCCGAAAATGGCAGGCACGGCGCAGAATTAATTAGGCAACACTTGCCTCAATAAGGTTGCACTTGGATGACATGCGCTGTGACCAGCGCTAATGTCAGTCCTATGTCAAGCCATCCGGAATCCCCCCGCAGCAAATTCCACAGCCTGTTGCACGATCAGATCCGGCATGAATTCAATGCCGAGCATCAGTACATCGCGATTGCGGTCTGGTTCGACAATGCCGATCTGCCGCAGCTGGCCAAACGGTTCTATGCGCAGGCGGTAGAAGAACGTAACCACGCGATGATGATCGTGCAGTACTTCCTGGACCGGGATATCAGTATCGAGCTTTCCGGTGTAGACGCCGCGAAATCCCGGTTCGAGAATGCCCGCGAACCGATCGGGCTGGCGCTCGCCCAGGAGAAGACCGTCACCGAGCAGATCGTCCAGCTGGCGAGCACCGCCCGCGAAGAGGGCGACTACCTCGGTGAACAGTTCATGCAATGGTTCCTGAAGGAGCAGGTGGAGGAGGTCGCGAGGATGACGACCCTGCTCACGATCGCCGACCGCGCCGGGTCGAACCTGTTCGATCTGGAGGAATTCGTCGCCCGGGAGATGAGTGGCCCGAGCGATGCCTCCGGCGCGCCTACGGTAGCGGGCGGCTCCGTCTGACGACCTTCGCCGAAAACGGCAAACAGGCCTGGCTCCACCAGCCGGGCCTGTTTTGCGTTTCGGCGAGATACCCCGTCAACGCACTTGGCTTCGAGCGCCATGAGCAAGATTTCTCTCGGCTTTCGGCAGTTCGGTGAGACTTCCCTAACTTCCGGTTTTCAGTGCGGTGCCGAGTGGCTGACACACGGAAAGAAAATTATTCCCGAAATCCCGCAGGAATTCGAGTTCAGCGCAGCGTGACCTGACGCGACCGCAGCCCATCGCGGGAACGCCGCTCACCGGCCGTCAATGGCGCGTCGGTAGCCAGCAGCGCCTCGGACAATCGAGCACCGAACTCGACCGCAGGCTGCACCCACTCCTCGGGGTGCCGCTCGCGGTCCAGGTCGAACACCGGGACGAGCACACCGTGGGTGCGGAACGAACCGGCGAACCGCGAACCCGCACCCAGATGCAGGCCGCCCGCCGCGTGCACACGAGCCAGCGCCAGCATCAGATCGTCCTCGTCCTCGGGACGCACCCAACGAATGTGCGCCTTCTCACCCGCGTCCACCCACCACGCCGCGCCGATGGCATCCCCCGCCAGCGCGAGCCGCGCGGACGGCATGATCGCCGCCTTGGCCTGCTCGATGGTGGCCGCGACCTGCGGATCGGGCTCGACGCCCGCCGGCACCCACCAGTCGAAGTCCTGATGCACCGTCACGTCCAGGCCCGCCGCGGGATCGATGACATCGGCCAGCCGCGGACCGCCCGCGACGCTCTCCACCGAGGTGATCGAATCACCGGGTTCGGCGGACTGCGTCCACAGAATCGCCGCGGCCAGATCCGCACCCGGGTCCGCGCCCTGGACCTGCACCTGCGCGCCGACATAGCCGCTGGGCTCCGCACCAGCACGCACCAGCGCAGCCACCGCGCCGGGCAGCACCGTTGCCAGCACGACCGGACGCTCGGCCGCGACCGCGGGCGACAGTGTCAACCGCGCGGTGGCCGACGGAACGAACTCGCGCAGCGCGACCAGATCGCACTCCGCGGCCAAGCCCTCGAACGGACGCGTGACGGCCTGCGCCGCCTGCTCCTGCGCCGCCCGTCGCTCGGCGAGACGCTGCGCCCGGTTCCCGCCGGGCTTAGGACTGTTGCGCTTGCTCTTACCCACGAGGGCACAACCTACAGGGTGGTGTGTTGTTTTTGCCGCGCCGTGCCGGTTCGGCAGCGGCTGGCGTTGGTTCGGCAGCACCTGCGGCGCTGGTGAGCTTGCTCGCTCTCGCTGCACTCGCAAAAGGAGTCGGGCCGACGCAGTGCGTGAGACAGCAACCGCATCGCTTTGACGTTCGCTGAGACCTTGATCGCCGTGTTCGGGTGTGGGCCCGCCGGCGCCTTCGCCACGGACACGGCAGCCACTCGGCATTCGATCCTGAACGCGGTGGATGCGCAGGATCGGGTCGTCGGTAACGAGGTATCCGTGCCGATCGGCATCGCCGCGCCGTGTGCGCAGCCGTGCGGCAGCGGCAGCGTCTCTACGTGAAGAAACACTGACCGGTTGACGGCCGGCCGTGTGTGGCTGTTCAGGCGGCGCCGAGCAACGACTTGGTGCGTCCGGGGTGGTTTGTGGCGATCCAGCTGACGCCTAGGTCGGCGCACAACTGGACGTCGCCGGGGTCGTCGACGGTCCAGCAGTATGTGGCGCGGCCCGCGGCGGCGGCCTTGTCGACCAGCTCGGGATGTTCGCGCAACGTTTTCACCGACGGGCCGACGGCGGTGGCGCCGACCGTCGTTGCGGCGGATCCGCCCAGGTAGCGCGATGATTCGCCGAGCAGAACGGTGGGCAGCAGCGGTGCGGCGCGGCGGATGCGCCAGACCGCGGTGGCCGCGAACGACATCACCACCGCCCGGGAATGGTCCGCCGAGGCGGGGGCGGCGATCCCGAATCTCTGGAGTTCGGCCAGCAGTTTGTTCTCCACCAGCGCGCCGTAGCGGACGGGATGCTTGGTCTCGATGAACAGCTTGGTCGGCCTGCTGCGCCAGTCCAGCACCAAGCTGATCAACTCGCTGAGGGTCAGCACCGAGGCGGGCGCGCCGTCGGCGCCGAAGTCGAGCGCCCGCAGTTCGTCGAGGGTCATCTCGCTGACCAGCCCGCTGCCCGAAGAGGTCCGGTCGACTGTTCGGTCGTGCACGCACACCAGATGCCCGTCCCGGGTCAGCCGGACATCGCATTCGACGCCGTCGGCGCCCTCCTGGAGCGCCAGCTCGTAGGCGGCGAGCGTGTGCTCGGGGCGCGCCGCCGAGGCGCCTCGATGCGCGACGACGAATGGTGCGCGACTGCCCTGGCTCACTTGGCCATAACCTCCTCGTGCTCACGGTCCTGAATACCGTTGTCCTCATCCGCGGATGCGGCGGTCTTCGCCGGCTCCGAGTCGGCCGTGCCGCCCGGATGGACTGGCGCGATCACCGGTGCGGCGGGGTCGACCGCGATCAGCCAGCGGCGCGCGGTCCAGCTGCGCCCGAGCAGATCCCGTCCCTCGATGGTCCGTAGCACCCACAGGGTCAGCAGCGCGACCGCCGCGGCGAACGCGTCGGCGAACACCGTGAACAGCACCCCGTCCGCCTTGGCCTGCAGGGAGTCCGCGTTCCGCCACAACAGCGCGGCCAGTGCGACGCCGCCGCCGAAAACCCAGGCCACCCACCATATTTGTATGGCGCGACGGATCCGCGGATCCCCGCGCAAGGCCGCCACCTCGGTCAGGAAGATCCCCGGCCACAGCAGGTTGACCACCGGAACCAGGCAACCGAGCGCGAGCACACGTGGCGAACGCGGGTCGCGCCGCTTCGCCGCGGCGTAGACGTCCTGTCTGACCTCGATCAGTTTGCCCAGCGCCGCCACCGCCGCCAGCAGCGCGAAGCCGAGTGTCAGCACCCCGGCGACCACGACGAACGCATCCGAGGCGAACAGCACCACCGGATGGATCAGGCGCGTCCGGTTGCGCAACAGAACCGAGTACCGCGCCAGCTCGGCGAGAGCCGCGAGCGTGAAGACCCCCGCGGTCACGACGAGCAGCTTGGTCACCGAGTCGGTGAGCCTGCCGAGCCGATTGCGCGGTGCGGCGCCGGCCCGCGGTACCGCGTCGAGCAGACCCCATCGCGGCATCTGCGCATAGCGGGGTGTCGGTGTAGCCGCGCGCGAGCTGCCCGGCGACTGCGCCCGGCGGGCCAGGGAATCAGGCTTGCGTGCCACCCAGCGGTAATTGCGGCGGTCGGCGGGCGCGTCGATCGGCGCGGGCGAGAGGAGCGCGCCGCGGCAGCGTGGGCACCAGTGCATCGGCGCACCCTGCACGGCCCAGCGCGCGCCGCAGCGCGCACAAGGTTGCACCACCGTACTCACCGCGCACCCCGTTCCTTCGTCAGTAGATCTTCGCCTCGTGGTCACCCTCCGCGACCAGCGGCCGGCGCGCCTGCGGCCATGCCACCGTGCCGCCGCGGACCTGGATGGCGTCATATCCGCTATCTGCCTGATATTCGACCACCTGCCGGGACGGAATGTGGAGGCTCGTCACAGACTCGATCCTGCCATGGGGGACGAGCTACTGCGCAGTTCCGTGCCGGGGAAACCAGCTCGACAGCAAGCTACGATCTGGGGTACGTTCTCCACTCTGGAACTCGACCGCCGCCCCGTTCGATACTGGTTGTGCATAACTCGGTCGAAGTTATCCACATAATCCACAAGCTGATCCACAAGACACAGCTATCGGCGAGCGCACCACTGAAAGGGTGCGGCTATCGAGTAGCCGGGCGATCGGACCCAGCGATTTCCATACCTCCGGCCCGGAAATGACCCGCTCGGCCGCTCGCCCTCGGTGTGTCCCCGAGCCGAGCGATGCGAATGACCGATCCGGGACTCCCCTCCTGACCATCCCGGAGCGGCCATTCGTCGCCGACCTCGGAGCCTGCGGCCGAGGAGGCTCCGATATCTAGTTGGACGGAGCCGGCACCCGTTCGGTTCCATGAAAATGAGAACGCCGCCGAAAATGCCGAATTGCGGCAGCAACGGTCGGTAGCCTGGGCTGATGAACGTGAGCAGGGGGCTACTCGACGGAATGGACACCGCCGGCCTCAACGTCGCGCTGTCCGAGGCCACATGCCTCGGCCTCGCGGTGGACGAGACGGCCGATCAGTTGCGACTCGACCTCGAAGTGCTGACGCTTCCGGAGCACGGCACGGCATCCGAGGACTCCCGGGTCCAGGTGATATTCACCGGCGTGAGCCGGGTTGCCGCGTCATTGCGGACGCAGCACTGGGACGACTTGGAGCCCCGGGTGCTGCCGCTGCAACTGGACGGCCTGGACGAGGCCATCCGCAGCTTCGGCGGTGGACGGCTGCACGGCTGGGAGTTCATCGACCTGGACGACAGCGGTTGGGCGCTGTGGAGCGAGCTGCTCAGCTTCGACACCCGGATCGACGACCACGCAACCGCGCACGTTATCGAGTTCTCCCAGGAAGAGGGAATCGATCCGCGCGAGTTGGACATCCGAGTGTGGTTCGACGGCATCACCGTACACGACGCACGGGGCAAGCAGATCCCGCTGGCGGATTTCATCGCCAACGGAGTCCGCTGGTGGCAAGCGCACGACGCGGGCGACCCGCGGGCCGCCCGCCCCGGCATCGCTCCTCCGCTCTGACCGCCTGTCCCGGACCGAAACAACGCTTACCGGCACTGCGGCGCCGAACCGCACATCCGCTCGGCCGGATGTGCGGTTCGCGCACGCTCAAGCGCCCAGGCCCACCGGACAGCTCACGCCGGTTGCGTGCACCGGGCAGTATCCACCGGGATTCTTCGCCAGGTACTGCTGGTGATACGCCTCGGCGTAGTAGAAGGCCGACTGGCCGGGTATTGCCACGATCTCCGTGGTGATCTCGCCGTATCCGGCGGCAGCCAGTCGCTTGCCGTAAGCCTGCGCGGTAGTGCGGGCGAGTTCGGCCTGTCCGGCGTCGAGAGTGAAGATGGCCGAACGGTACTGCGTGCCACGATCATTGCCCTGGCGCATGCCCTGGGTGGGATCGTGGTTCTCCCAGAAGTGCCGGAGCACACCCGCGTAATCGACCACCGCGGTGTCGAACACGACGAGCACGGATTCCGTGTGGCCGGTCCGCCCGCTGCACACCTCTTCATACGTGGGATTCGGCGTGTACCCACCGGCATAGCCGACCGCGGTGGTGTAGACGCCGTCGAGTTCCCAGAATCCCTTCTCCGCACCCCAGAAACAGCCCATTGCCACGACCGCGACCTGCGTGCCGTCGGGAAACGGCGGGCGGATCGGGTGACTGTTCACGGAGTGGGTATCCGGCACCGGGAGTGGTTCCCCCCGGCCGGGCAGAGCCTGTTCCGGTGTGACCATGGCAGGTTCGGGGAGGCTCAGGCGCCCCACTAGCTCGTCGTACCACGACATGGTTCGATGCTACGCGTGCGTTTCCAGTGTGCCGATGTCCGTGATGTGACGGTGCGCGACCCGCGCGATGGCGGTCGGCACCGCCGCGCCGTCGTCGACCGATTCGATCCGCGTCGGCACCGGAATGCGCGGGCATCGCCCCGAGTTGGAATCGACCGGGTGTACGAATGATGGTTGGCTGGGCTCGAACAACGGGCACAACCAGCCCGACATAGGAAGGGACATCGTGGCTGAGTACACGCTGCCAGATCTGGATTACGACTACAGCGCCCTGGAGCCCCACATCTCCGGGCAGATCAATGAGATTCATCATTCCAAGCACCACGCCGCCTACGTCGCCGGTGTCAACTCGGCACTGGAGAAGCTCGAGGCCGCCCGCGAGGCCGGTGACCACGCGGCGATCTTCCTGAACGAGAAGAACCTCGCGTTCCACCTGGGCGGCCACGTCAACCACTCCATTTGGTGGAAGAACCTCTCCCCCAACGGCGGTGACAAGCCGGTCGGCGAGCTGGCCGCGGCGATCGACGACCAGTTCGGCTCGTTCGACAAGTTCCGCGCGCAGTTCACCGCGGCGGCCAACGGTCTGCAGGGCTCCGGCTGGGCGGTGCTCGGCTTCGACACCCTGGGCCAGAAGCTGCTGACCTTCCAGCTCTACGACCAGCAGGCCAACGTCCCGCTGGGCATCATTCCGCTGCTCCAGGTCGACATGTGGGAGCACGCGTTCTACTTGCAGTACAAGAACGTCAAGGCGGACTACGTCACCGCGTTCTGGAACGTCGTGAACTGGGCCGACGTGCAGGAGCGGTTCGCGAAGGCGACCGCTCAGGCCAAGGGCCTGATCTTCGGCTGAGCAGCCACCCCACGGACCCGCGAACCGGCGTCAACCGGTTCGCGGGTCCGCTGTGTTTCGGCCGCTGCCCGGCGCTGCACATTGAACCCGAACTGGCACTCTTTGGTACTTGTGTGCCAGGTGACTCGTGGTTCATATTCGGACATCACAGGAAAACAGGGCAAGGCCGCCCCGGTTGTGCGACGGGAGGCAGAAATGCGCACGAACGGACCCATCGGCATCACGCCGTTCCACTCGCGCGGGTCGCTGCGCGGATTCATCATCTCGGGCCGCTGGCCGGAAACCACGAGGGAATGGGCCCAAGTTCTCGTGCTCGCGGTGCGCGTAGCCACCCTTCCCGGGTTACTGACGACCTCGATGGTGTTCGGTGTGCGTGAGGAATTACCCGATGACCCTGCCCCCGGCACGGTCGGACTCGTCCTGGCCGAAGGTCCGGTGCTCGGCGCCGAGGCCGTGCGGCCGGGCCGGTTTGCCGAGCATGTGCCACCTGCCCTGCTGATGCTGCACCCCCCGTCCGAGACGCAGCCTTCGCTGCCCGAATGCACGGGCGCCGCCTCCGGCTGCGTACTGCTACCCGGCGTGCCGCATCTGGGGCTCGAGCACCGCGCGGCATGGGCCGAGGCCGAGTCCGACGGAACGGTTATCTCGCTGGTCAGTCGGGTCGGTCTGGATCCGATCAGCGATCCCGACACCGCGGTTCTGGCTATGCTGCTGGCCGCGTGAGGGTGCCCGAAACTCTGCACGCGGATCGCCAAACTTATTGTGCGCATTGCGATTTCGATTACAGAAAGTTGGCGCTGAGGATTCGGGCCGGTAGAGTCGGCAGCAGCGAAGGGGAGTAGCCCGCAATCGCGCAGTCGACATACTGACCCGATGCCCCGTGGGCGCGGGTCCGGTTGTGTGAACCGGCATTGTTCCGGTGGGCGAGACCTTCGGCCTGGACAACCACGTCGTTGTCGGCCGGAGGGCACCGATATCTCCGACCGACAGGCCGGAGCCCTTGGAGCAGCCACATATGATCGCCACTGTTTTGCTGAGCGTCGGTATCGTCTTTCTCGCCGAGCTGGGTGACAAATCTCAGCTGATGGCGCTGACGTTCGCGCTGCGCTATCGCTGGTGGGTGGTGCTGGGCGGTATCGCGACGGCCTCGGCCGCGGTGCATCTGATCTCGGTCGGCGTCGGCTACTTCCTCGGTACGGCACTGCCCACCCGGGCGATAGCACTGGTCGCCGCGATCACCTTCCTGGCCGTCGGCCTGTGGACCTTGCGCGAGCATTTCCGCCCCACGGACGAAGAGCCCAAGCCGCCCGAAACCGCGAGCGCGCCGTTCTTCGTCGTGCTGTCCGCGTTCCTGCTGGCCGAATTGGGTGATCGGACCATGTTCACCACTGCGGCGCTGGCCACCGACTTCGACTGGGTAGGCGTCTGGCTCGGCTCCACAGCCGGTATGGTCGCCGCCGACGCGCTCGCCATCGCTGTCGGCATCGTGGTCGGCAAGCACCTGCCGGAGCACGCGATCGGCATCGGGTCTGGATTGCTGTTCCTCTACTTCGGTGCGGCCGCATTCCTCGGCACGGCCGCACCAGATCTCGGCGGCGTCGCAGTGATCGGATTCGCGGCGCTCGCTCCAGCGCTGGCCGGTGCCGCGCTGCTGCTCACCCGCGCGGCTCACCGGAACCTGCCAGCGCGAAGCCGTGCGGCCGACCACCTCGACGCACCAGATCCAGCAGCGGTTTCCGCAATGGGAGCAGACCGACCGTCATCCGAGCGGTGACCAGTGTCCCGGAAGCATCGTTCGACCCACCGAGGCCTCGGGACGGACACCGTCCGGCGGCCCCTATTAAGGTGCAATTGACGAAGGGCCAACTGGCTGTCACGAACGAGAGGACCATCGTGGAGATTTCGGGTTCCGCCGCCATTGTCACCGGGGGCGCATCAGGCCTCGGCGCCGCCACCGCCAAGCGACTCGCCGAACTCGGCGCCACCGTCTTCGGACTCGATGTGCCACAGTCGATCGAGCGCGCCGGCGACAACGTGCCGGCCGGGGTCACCCTCATCGCCGCCGATGTCACCAGCAACGACGAGGTCGGCGCGGCCATCGAGCAGGCCGTCGGCTCGGGCGCGCCGCTGCGCATCGTGGTCAACTGCGCCGGTGTCGGTTGGGCGAGTCGCATTCTGTCCAAGAACGGCCCGCACGACTTGGAGCTGTTCCGCACGGTCATCACGGTGAACCTGCTCGGCACCTTCAACGTCATGCGGCTGGCCGCGGACGCGATCGCGAAAACCGCGGCGGTGGACGAATACGGCCAGCGTGGCGTCATCATCAACACCGCCTCCGTCGCCGCGTTCGAGGGCCAGGTCGGCCAGATCGCCTACTCGGCGTCCAAGGGCGGCGTGCACGGGATGACCGTGCCCGCCGCGCGCGACCTGGCCCAGTTCGGCATCCGGGTGAACACCATCGCCCCCGGCATCATCGACACTCCGATGCTGGCCGGTGTCACCGAGGAGTACCGCAAGGGACTCGAGGCGGGCGTGCCCTTCCCGTCCCGCCTCGGCCGTCCGGACGAGTACGCGCAGCTGTCGCAGTACATCATCGAGCACGACTATTTGAACGGCGAGACCATCCGTATGGATGGTGCGCTGCGCATGGCTCCGCGGTAACGCCTCGGCCTGGCTGCGCGGAAGACTCTGCCGCGTAGCCAGGGATCACGCCTGCGGCTTGTGCCCGATACCCAGGTACGCGGTGGTGGACAGCAGACCGTTCGGCCGGTACTTCTCCGCGAGATACGCCTGCATGACCGCGGCGCGCTCGGCCCACACCTGCGCGGTGACGCTGTGCCGCATGAGTTCCAGCGGCGCGCTGCTGCGCACCATGGTCTCCCACATCTGCGTCGGACTGGTGAAGGTCAGCGCGATCGAATGCCGCTGGATCGACACGGCTTCGAAGCCCGCGCCACGCATCTCTGATTCGAAGACCTCCGGGTTCTCCAAGCTCAAGAAGTTCGGCTGCGGCTCCTGGATATTCGGATCGGCCGCGGCCAGGGCGCCGAACATCATCCGCATCAGCGGCGAGTCGGCGATCGGCGCCCAGCTCGACACCACCGCGGTACCGCCGGGCCGCAACACTCGGAACAGCTCGGCGAATCCTCTCGCGCGCTCGGGGAAGAACATCAGCCCGAACATCGAGAACGCGGCGTCGAACCGATCGGACTGGTAAGGCAGATCCTGCCCGTCACCCACCCGCGCCCGGATATTGGTCAGCCCGGCGGCAGCGGCACTGTTCGCCAACCGCGCGATCATCGGTGCGGAGAAATCGATCGCCTCGACCAGCGTCACCTGCTCGGCGACCAGCAGGCTGAGCGTGCCCGGGCCCGCCGCCACGTCCACGACCTGCGACGCTGGTGACAGCGAAACGAATTCGAGCGCGCGGGCCGCGAACGGCTGCATGAGGGCGGGCGCGAATTCGGCGTAGCCGTCCGCGACGAGGTCCCACGGCTCGGCGACGGCCAGCGGGTTTCCGGACATGTTCCGACGATCCTTTCAGCCATCCCATCGAACCGCGCCACACCGAAGACGAGTTCCCCAGCTCTGCGAATATGCCATCTCGATAACCTCGGTAGCCGCGAAATGGCCGAAACAGGTCCTGCGGACCCGCCGCGCCCGCAGGACTGCACGGTCCTCCGGGCGCGGACGGTTCACAGCGTGCGGGTGAGCCGGTCGGTGAGGATGTGCGCGAAATGCGCGGGATCCTTCAGCTCGCCGCCCTCTGCCAGCACCGCCGTGCCGAAGAGCAGTTCGGCGGTTTCGGACAGCTCGGTCGCGGTACCCGCTTCGGCCTCGTCCTTCTTCGCCGCGTACGCATCGCGCAGGCCGGTAACCAGCGGGTGGGTCGGATTGAGCTCCAGAATCCGCTTGCTCTCCGGCAACGCCTGACCCGACGCGCGGTACATCCGCTCCAGCATCGGCGTGAAGTCGAAGACGTCGCCGACCAGGCACGCCGGGGAGGTGGTGAGCCGATTGGTCAGGCGGACCTCCTTGACGCTCTCCGCGAGCGCCTTGCCCAGCCAGGCCAGCACGTCCGCGAAGTCCTTGTCCTGCTGCTCACGCAGCGCCTCGGAAGCCTGCTTCTCCTCTTCGGTCTCCAAGTCGACCTCGCCCTTGGCGATCGACTGGAACGACTTGCCGTCGAATTCCGGCACCGAGCCGACCCACATCTCGTCGACCGGGTCGGTCAGGATCAGCACCTCGCGGCCCTTGGCCAGGAACGCCTCCAGATGCGGCGAGCTCTCGACCTGCTGACGGGTCTCGCCGGTCATGTAGTAGATCGCGTCCTGCCCTTCGGGCATCCGCTCCACGTACTGGGCGAGCGTCGTCAGCTCCGTCTCGGAGTTCGTCGAGGCGAAGGACGAGACCTGCAGGATGGTCTCCCGGTTGTCGAAGTCCGCGAGCAGGCCCTCCTTGAGGACGCGGCCGAACTCCTTCCAGAAGGTCTGGTACTTGGTCTGGTCCGCAGCGCCCTGCAGATCCTTCACCGTGGACAGCACCTTCTTCACCAGGCGCTTGCGGATCATCTGGATCTGCCGGTCCTGCTGCAGGATCTCGCGGGACACGTTGAGCGACAGGTCCTGCGCGTCCACCACGCCCTTGACGAAGCGCAGGTACTCCGGCATCAGCTCTTCGCAGTTGTCCATGATGAACACCCGCTTGACGTAGAGCTGCACACCGCGCTTGTGCTCCCGGGTGAACAGGTCGAACGGCGCATGCGACGGGACGAACAGCAGCGCCTGGTATTCGAAGGTGCCCTCGGCCTTCAGCGGAATGATCTCCAGCGGATCGTCCCACCCGTGACTGACGTGCTTGTAGAACTCCGTGTATTCCTCGTCGCTGACCTCGCTCTTCGGGCGGGTCCACAGCGCCTTCATGGAGTTGAGCGTCTGGTCCTCGAGGACCTTGGTCTCCTTGGCGTCCTCGCCCTCGCCCTCGGTGACCGTCCGCTCCACCTGCATGCGGATCGGCCAGGCGATGAAGTCGGAGTACTTCTTGACGATCTCCCGCAGCTTCCACTCCAGGGTGTAGTCGAAGAGGTGGTCCTCCTCGTCGGCCGGCTTCAGATGCAGCGCGACCGAGGTGCCCTGCGGTGCCTCGTCCAGTTCTTCGATCGTGTAGGTAGAGCTGCCCGCGGTCGATTCCCACCGGGTGCCCGTAGTCTCCCCCGCGCGGCGCGTGGTCAGCGTGACCTTGTCGGCCACCATGAAGGTGGAGTAGAAGCCGATACCGAACTGACCGATCAGCTCCGCCGCATCGATATCGCCTGCCGCGGCGCTTCTGGCCTCGTTCAGCTTCTTGCGCAGTTCGGCGGTACCGGACTTGGCGAGGGTGCCGATCAGATCGACCACCTCGGCGCGCGACATACCGATGCCGTTGTCCCGGACGGTCAGGATCCGATTGTCCGTGTCGACGTCCAGCTCGATGCGCAAATCCGAGGTGTCGACGTGCAGATCCTTGTCCCGGAAGGACTCCAGCCGCAGCTTGTCCAGCGCGTCGGAGGAGTTCGAGATCAGCTCCCGTAGGAACGTGTCCTTATTGGAGTAGATCGAATGGATCATCAGCTCGAGCAGCTGATGCGTCTCTGCCTGGAACTCGAGTTTTTCGACGTGCTCTGTCACATCGCGATGGTACCGCCGCAGTCGGGTGCGGTGGCCGAAGGAGGCGGCACCGACGCGTACGCGAAATCGGCCAGGCCGGCAACCTCGAGGTCGGCGCGGGTGGTCATCCACTCGCGCAACACCTGGGTGGCGCGGACGTCGTCCTCGTTGTACTCCAGCAGCCGGGTGCGCTGGGCCGGGTCCGGCGCGAGGTCATAGCCGACAGCGAGTCGGTACCAACTCATCGACGCCTCACCGCTCGCCTCGGCATCACGCCAGGCGAATCCGGCGACCGGTGCGATCTTCTTCAGACCCTTGCCATTCGGGCAGATGAACTGGTCGGACACGGCCTGGAACATGTCCACCCACTGCGGCCCGTCGACGAACGCGCGTACCTGCTGCACGGTCGGCACGCCAGGGCGGCCCGCGAACCGTCGCGCCGACTCATACAGCCACTTGTCCTCGGCGGTGCGCGAGTAGCAATAGGCGGCAAACGTTTTCCCGGCCGCCGCCGTCTCGGCGCGCACGGTCATCAGCCAGGTCCAGAACTCGCCGAAAGAGCGGCCCTCGTCCTCGGTGGGCAGCGGATCCCAGGTCACGAACGGACGGTATACGCCGTCCAACAGCGTTCCCCACAGGTAGGCGCCGTGCTCTTGGAAGCTTTCCAGGTCGACGTCCACCTCCACGTCGGCCCGCCGGACCGATACCTGCTCGACCCGGCGCACCAGCGGCGCACCCGCGATCCAGGCCCGCGCGGTCACCACCGCCTCGTCGAACGGCCCATGCTGCCAGTCCTCGGGATCGGCACCCACCCAGGCGGCCAGCTCGTCGATCGTCTCGATGCCGTGTCCGCGCAGCACCTCGGCGCGCGAACCGGGCGCCACCAGGCTGACGTCGCGGCGCTCGATCAGCCGGCCCTCGCAACTCGGGCCCTCGACTCCGCGCGTCCACCATGGGCACTGCCTGCATTCGGGCACCTTGGACGGTAGGGTCGGCAACTCGCCACGCACCACCGCGATCCGGTCGGCGTAGCGGCGGTCGTAATCGGCCAGCAGCGGAGCCAGGTCGTGCACCAGGATGCGGTCGAAGTCGAAACCGATCACGCCGCCGACCACGGCCGGACTGGCCAATCCGTGACGCTGCAGCATCCGGTGCAGGTGGGCGAGCCGCTGCTGGTCCCGGGGTTGCTGGCGCAGTTTGCGGTGCGGATCCGGCTGCGGGTTCCAGCGATACGGGTCCGTGGTGGTCGGGTGGAAATCCGCCGGTTCCGGTTGCCGCGGGTCGGTCACCTTGTGGTTCACCACGATGACCGGAATGTATCCCCCGCGGTCCTCGTCACGCAGCAGGATCTCCGAGCCGCCGCGTCGACCGGTTTCCGGTTCCTGCGGCAGCAGTCCGCCCCAGATGCGTTGCGCGCCCGCCGCGCACGCGCGCATCGTCGCATCGGCCCGCTCGCCGGCGCGCAGTTGCGCATCGATCACCACCCACGCGTCCGGGGCCGCCGCGATCAGCGCGTCCCGGACCCGGCCGCGGTGCGCGGCGGCGGCATCTCTGCGCTGGCGCACGCCCGCGTCCTCGGAGATTCCGGCCAGCGCCTCCGGATACGCCGCGTCCAGACGCAGGCGGTGACGGCATCCGATCAGCGCCCTGGCATCGATGAAAGCGGTCGGCGCGTCGGCGAGCCGATCCACAGCCGTGCCGTTGCGCTTGCGACCATCCTGGTCACCGATGTCCGAATCCACGCTATGCAGTATGGTCCCTCCCCCTGACAACTGTTTTGGCAGCGCCTGCGGGGCTGGGTGTTCGCGGCCCCACAAGGCTCGCGGGCCGGGCGATGCTCGGTCTGGAACGCTCAGCCCGGGCCATCCGACGAGGCCCGTTGCCGCACACCGCCCCCTCTGACGGACCACGTCCGGGGCACCGCGCTCGCGACTTTGCGTGGATATGGCGGCCGATCGGATGCCGGATTGCGGCCGGTTGGTCGGCCGTGGAGCCGGTCTCGCATGCGCCGCGGCTGCGGGACAGCGTGCGAGCCGCACTACCCTCGCCGCTGTCGCCGTGGACCCGATAGGGTGACGGCGAACTGTGTGACATGGGCGGACGGGCTTCGGTGTCGTGCCGCCATGGCGAACCAGCATGACGGAGGGCCTTCGATGGGGTTGTTCACGAAGCGCAAACGGCGGCCGAGCCGCAGGGCCGAGGCGAAAGCTCTCAAGCACAAGGCCGCGATCGAGGCCAGGCTCGCCGCCAAGAACGACCGCAAAGCCCGCCGCGCCGAGGCACGAACCCAGGGCAAGGTCGCCAAGGCGCAGATTGCCACGCTCCAAGCGGAGGAGAAGGCCGCGCTGAAGCTGGCGGCCAAGGCCGAGCGTGATCCGTTCAGCGCGAGCCAGGTCAAGAAGTACCTCGGTGTGGCCCGGGTGCTCATCCCGGTGCTCGCCCCGCTCGCCTACCGTGGTGCGACGTTTCTGCGCGGTCAGCTCGACACCCGCCGCGCGCAGCAGCTCGGTGTCGGCATCGACCAGCTCGGCGACTTCACCGGGCACGGCGCGAAGCTCCAGGCCAGGATCGTGAATGCGGAAGCGGCGCTGCAGCAGGTCGACACCCAGGACGGCAAGGACGCCAAGGCCAAGGCCGAGACAGAGAAGTTCGCCGCCGCCGCGAAGGACCGCCTCGGCAGCCTGACCGCCGCCGTACGCACCGCCGACCAGATGCCCGCCCACCGACGCCGCGCCGTGCACGCATCGATCACCCATGAGCTGTCGGGGATCGAGTCCGACATCCTGGCCCGGCTCGGCGTGCGCTGACCGGCACCGCTGCGATGTCCCCGCACCTGCACGCCGGCCGCCTGCGCGGTGGGCTGGTGGGTGCACTCGTCGCCACGCTCGCCGTCGCGGCACATGGTGCCGCGGGCGGCGGTGTTCCCGACACGACCGAGCTGACGTTGCTGCTGCTGATCGCCATCGCGACCGGGTCGGCCGCGGGCATGGTGTCGACGCGGCCGGGGCCGGCTCTGGTCGGACTGCTCGGGGCAGGTCAGCTGGCGGGCCATGCCGAGCTGTCGGGCTCGTCCGCCTTCGATCACGCTCGGCACGGAATTACCGGCGCCACAACGGTTTCCATCCTGCCGGCCGGGTGGATGCTGTTCGCTCATGTCATCGCCACGCTCGGCTGCGCCGTCCTGATCGTGCTCGCTGGGCGGCTGTACACCGTGGCCTCCGGTGTGCTGCGTGCGCTATTCGCCCCGCCGCGTGCGGCACGGATCGTCGGCGCGCCGCACTGGCCGGATCCCGGTCTTCCGCTGTATCGCTGCGCCCCGAGCGGCGCGATCGGTCCTCGTGCGCCACCGGTGTCGGCCTGATCCCTCGACACCCAGCTCTCGCACACAGGAGACTTCACAATGCACAGCTCGATTTCGCGCGCCCTCGCGACGACGGCCTCGGCGGCGGCACTCGTCCTGCTCGCCGGTGGTACCGCCGCGGCACATGTCACGGTGGACGCGCCCGGCGCGGCACAAGGCGGATACGCGGTCGCCACCTTCCGGGTACCCACCGAGTCGGATACCGCGAGCACTACGGCGCTCACCATCACCCTGCCCACTCTGAAATCCGCTCGAACCGAACCGATTCCGGGGTGGTCGGCCAGGGTCGAACGCAACGACAAGTCCGAGATCACCGCCATCACCTGGACCGCCGACCCCGGTGCACCCGGTATTGCGCCTGGTCAATTCCAGCGTTTCGCGGTGTCGGTCGGCCCGCTGCCCAAGCAGGATTCGGTCAGCTTCCCCGCAAAGCAGACCTACTCCGACGGCAAGGTGGTCAGCTGGGACCAACCGGTCGGCAAAGACGGCGACGAGCCCGAGCATCCAGCGCCGTCGGTGACCCTGACCGCGAGCCATAAGAACGCGGCAGACGGGCACATGGTCGACAGCGGGGCCGCCGACCATACCGCCGACACCGACGACACCGCCCGCTGGCTCGGCGGGATCGGCCTCGCGCTCGGTGTCCTCGCCGTCGCGCTCGGCCTGGGCAATGTGATCCGGGCGCGGCGCTCATGACCCGCCGACTGCTCACCGCCGTTGTCACGGGACTGTTCCTGCTCGGATTCGGTGTCGCCGCGGCGGGAGTCGCCGCCGCGCATTCCGCCGCCACCGGCAGCGTTCCGGAGGACAATGCGACAGTCGACACCGGACCGGCCCGCGCCAGCGTCACGTTCAACGAAGAGCTGCAACCCAGCTTTCCGGCGCTCACCGTCGTCGGCCCGGATGGCAACCTCTGGTCCAAGGGCGAGCCTGTGGTCGAGGGCAAGACGGTCAGCGTCGCTGTCGGTGAGCTGGGACCGGTCGGCGAGTACACCATCGCCTACCGAGTGACGTCGGCCGACGGCCACCCGGTCAGCGGTAAACGGCATTTCACGCTCAGCAAGCCCGGCAACGGCACGCCGGGGCCCAAGCCGAACGCGAAGGCGAGCGAGCGCACCGACGACTCGGGTGGAGTCCCGCTGTGGGTGTTCGTCGGCGGTGCGATCGTGCTCTTCGGCGGCGGGCTCGCATTCGCGTTGTACGGCGGCAGGAGCCGCGGCTCGAAACAGTGAGCAAGGCGAAGATCGACGGGGCACGTCGGCCCGCGTTACTGCTCAGCGTCCCGTCCGGGCTGCTGGGCGTAGCGCTCGCCTGGGCCCTGATCCTGCCCGGACCGCTGCCCGCGGAGGCGGTGGTCCGGGTGGTGGCCGACGGCGTCGGGGCGACTACGCTCGGGTTGGCCGCGCTGCCGCGCCTAGCGCCGCGGCTGCAGACACCGTGGCGGATGCTGGCGGTTCTCGCCGGCGTTTGGGCGATCGCGGAGTTCGCCGTGCTGGTCTTCGAGGCAGCCGAGGTGATCGGTGTTCCGGTTGCCGACCTCGGCGCCGAGCAGTTCGGCACGTACCTCGTCGACGTCAGCGGCGGACAGATCGGGATCGCGATCCTGGTCGGCGTGGTGGCGGTAGCGGGCGGCTCCGCGCTGGCTTTCCGCCGGCCCGAGTCCGCCTCGGGCGATTTGGTGCTGGTGTTCGCGGCGGTCACGTTGGCGTTGCGCCCGATCACCGGGCATATGTCGCAGCAGGCTTTCGGGTCGGTGCTCGCCGCGGTGCACGCGTTGGCGGCGGCGGCCTGGCTCGGGTTGCTGATCGCGCTGGCACTGGTGGTGCGGACCCGCGGCGAATGGGCGGTCGCGCTGCCCAGGTATTCGGCGGCGGCGCCGCCGATGGTGGCAACACTGGCGGTGAGCGGAATGCTGAACGGGCTGATCCGCGTCGGCGGGATCGTTCCGTTCGTCACGACCGGCTACGGCAGGATCTTGCTCGCCAAGACCGTGCTGCTGCTCGGACTGCTCACGCTGGGCTGGTGGTGGCGACGCAGCTGGGTGCAGCGAGCGGCCGACCACCGGATGGGCGCGGAGGCTTCGCTGCGCCGGGCGATCGTGGAGGTCATCCTGATGGCATTGGCATTCGGTCTCGCCGCAACGCTGGCGGTCACTGCCTGAGCCGGTATGCCCAGCCCGTGGGTGTCTGCGCATGACCGTGGTTCAGCTCGTGGCGTGTTCGCGCCGCTGTGGTGTGTGTTCGGAGCTACTGCGGGGGCGAGCCGGTTGCGCTGACGATAACGCGGTGGAGGATGCTGAACCCGTGAACGCAGCGCCCTCCTTCCCCCAGCGAATCGGCTATATCTGCGGCCGCACGCTACCCGAATCGATGTCCGACTGGGTCCGTGCGGACCTCGTCGGCCCCGGTGCTACGCGGCGTTATCTGCTGCGGTTCCTCGTGCCGGTGATACCAGTGCTCATGCTGTTCTTGCTGCTGCCCGGTCCCCTGTGGATGGGCCTGGCGATGATGGCGCTGCTGTACCTGCCGCTGATCTACTTCACGGTGGCGCTGCTGTACGTCTACCGGCGGCACCGGCTGATCAAGCACGGTCTCGACCCGGCCCTCGCCGACGCCGACTCCCGCAGCCGGACCGAACGCGAACGCCTCGACTACGAGCGCAGGCACGGACGCCCCGCTTGAACTAGCGGTGACTTACACCACAGGCATAGCCTAGAAGTATGAAAACCCCCACGATAGGGCAGCGGATCGCCTACGATCTCGGCCGCGAGCTCCCCGAGGAGCTACACGAGTGGGTCATTCACGACCTCGTCGGACACGGGGCCATGGAGCGATATCTCGTCCGGTTCCTCGGGCCGATCATCCCGTTCTTCGCCCTGGTACTGCTTTTCCCGGGGCCGCTCCCCCTCAAGATCGGCTTGATCGTGATGATGATCGTTCCCCTGGTGGTCTTCACGGTCGCGCTCAGCTACGTCTGGCGCCGATTCCGTCTGGTCCAGCACGGCTTGAATCCCGAATTGGTCGACCACGGCAAGGTCTCCGAACACGATCGAGACCTGTACGAACTGCGCTACGGCCACCGATAGCCCAGCAGATCCGCCCACCCCGCTTTCGAGCCCAAGGGGCGCGTGGCGGCGCAGACGCTGCAGAATAGGCGCTGTGAACGTAATCGCCACCGCCGATTTGGCTGATGAGATCGGCTCGGAGATCCGTAGCTGCGACACGCAGTTCATTCAGTTCGGCGGGCGCGCCGCGTTCGCCGGACGCATCACCACCATCCGCTGCTTCCAGGACAATCTGCTGGTGAAGCAGACGCTCGGCGGACCCGGCGAAGGCAGAGTGCTGGTGGTCGATGGCGGCGCGAGCGTGCACGCCGCGCTGGTGGGCGACATTATCGCCGGGCGCGGCGTCGATAACGGGTGGGCAGGCATCATCGTCAACGGCGCGGTCCGCGACAGCGCCATTCTGCGCACCCTCGACATCGGCATCAAGGCCCTGGGCACCAACCCGCGCAAGAGCACGCAGACCGGCAGCGGCGACCGGGACGTGCCCGTCGAATTCGGCGGGGTCACCTTCGTCCCAGGCGAGCTGCTCTACAGCGACCACGACGGCATCGTCGTGCGCACCGAGGACTGAGTCCGCCCCGCGCGGTCCGAAGCAGACTGCTGCTGCCCGGGCCGTGATCAGCCGCACACTCTGGCCTGGTGACCGGCAAGGGCAACCACGTCACCGACGTGCAACTGCCGTCCGCGCCGCAATTCGACCTCGTCGTTCACCCGAACCAATCCGGCGGCGATCACAGTCTTGGCCTCTGCACCCGACTCGATCAGGTTGGCCAGCTTGAGAAACTGACCGAGCCGAATGACGTCGTCACCGATGGGCACATCGACTGGTTCTGACATGGGGTAAATACTTACTCCCCCATCTGAACTCACCGAACACCGCCCTACGCCCGCCGCGATCCCGGCGGCTTCCGTCGACCTGTCCTCCGGCCTGCTGAAATTTCGGTCTGCCTCGCTGCCCGCCGTATCCGGTTCGGCCTTGCGCGGCGAGCGCGGCAAATCGAGCACTGACACGCCGTCCCACATGCGTGGCAAATCTGACACAGCTGCGTACACACTGGTTGACGTGACCTCCACGCAAGCCCAGCAACACATCGCTGCCAACCCGCCTCCGGATAGACCGACTCCACCGGTTCCGCACCGTGGACATGGCCGACTCTCGGAAGTGCCGCATATCGCGGGATTGGCGCTCGGTGTGTTCGCGGCGCTGTGCTTGCTTTGGAGCCTTTCGCCAGGACTGCGCTTCTTGACCCAGCTTCCGCGCCGCTACGTCGACGAGTATTACTTCAACGCCCCCGACACCAACTTGATGTGGGCATTGGTCGTCGGGTTGCTGGCGGGCGCTCTCGCCAGCCGTAAACGAATCGCCTGGTGGTTGCTGGTGGGGTATCTCACCACCTACGCACTGGCCAACAGTCTCCTGTTCACCGAACAGGGCGATATCAACGCCTTGGTGGCCATGGTGGTGCACCTGGCGGTGATCGGCATGCTCGTCGCGGCGTGGCCGGAGTTCTACACCAAGGTGCGCCGCGGTGCGGGCTGGAAGGCGCTCGGCGTGCTGGTCGGCGGCTTGATCGTGGGTGCGCTGCTCGGCTGGGGCCTGGTCGAGCTGTTCCCCGGCAGTCTGCCGCCCGGCATCCAGCGACCCGCCTGGGCGGTATACCGGGTTACCGCGGCGGTGCTGGCGGACAACGAGCACTTCGATGGCCATCCGCGGCCGTTCATTAACTTCCTGCTCGGACTCTTCGGCGCCCTCGCGCTCCTGGCCGCGGTGATCATCCTGCTGCGTTCGCAGCGCGCGGCCAACGCGATGACCGGGACCGACGAGTCGGCGATCCGCGGGCTCCTGGAGCGCTCGGACGTGGAGGACTCGCTCGGTTACTTCGCCACCCGCCGGGACAAGGCGGTGGTGTTCGCACCGAGCGGCAAGGCGGCGGTGACCTACCGGGTGGAGCTCGGCGTCTGCCTGGCCAGCGGCGACCCGATCGGTATCCGGGAGTCCTGGCCCCAAGCGATCGATGCCTGGCTGCGGCTGGCCGACCGATTCGGGTGGGCGCCCGCGGTGATGGGCGCGAGCGAACTCGGCGCGACGGCCTACCGTCGCGCGGGCCTGTCCGTGCTGCGCCTCGGCGACGAAGCCATTGTCGACACCAGGAACTTCTCGCTGGCCGGTCCGGAGATGAAACCGGTGCGCCAAGCCGCGAACCGGCTGCGTAAGCACGGCGTCGTGGTGCGCATCCGCCGCCACCGCGATATCCCGGCCGAGGAGTTTCCCGGGATCATCGCCCGCGCGGATAGTTGGCGCGACACCGAGAGCGAGCGTGGGTTCTCCATGGCCCTGGGCCGATTGGGCGATCCGCTGGACGGCGATTGCCTGCTGGTCGAGGCGATCAATCCGCAGGATCGGGTGCTCGGGATGCTCTCGCTGGTTCCGTGGGGCCATACCGGTGCCTCCCTGGAGTTGATGCGCCGTGATCCGCAGGGCCCCAATGGCGTGATGGAGCTGATGATCTCGCAGCTCGCGCTGCAATCCGAGCACTACGGCGTCACCAAGGTGTCGCTGAACTTCGCGGTGTTTCGCTCGGTGTTCGAGGAAGGCGGCCGGATCGGCGCCGGCCCTGTGCTGCGCTTGTGGCGCGGCGTGCTGTTGTTCTTCTCGCGCTGGTGGCAGCTGGAAGCGCTGTATCGCTCGAACGTCAAGTACCAGCCGCATTGGGTTCCCCGTTTCTTCCTGTTCGAAGAGCGCAGGCAGCTACCACGCGTCGCGCTGGCCAGCGGGCTGGCCGAGGGTTTCGTCCCACGGCTCGGCAAGCAGACCGACGCGATGACGCACACCGGTGCGCACACCGCGGTGCCTGCCACGGTGACGGGCCTGAACGCTGACGGCAGCCCACCGGAGACGCCCGAGGTGCACGGCGAGGAGCAGCTTCCGCGCAGGCCCGAGCAGGTTCGCGTGCGGATGGACAAACTCGCGCGCCTCGCCGATTCCGGTGTCGACCCCTACCCGGTCGCCTACCCGCCCACACACACTGTCGCCGAAGCGCGGCGTTCCCCGCGCGGTACCACGGTCCGGGTCTGCGGCAGACTGCTGCGCATTCGCGACTACGGCGGCGTGATCTTCGCCGTGGTCCGCGACTGGACCGACGACATCCAATTGGTCATCGACCGCGACCGGGTCGGCAGCGAACGCAGTGCCGAGTTCGGTGAGTTCTTCGATCTCGGCGACCTGATCGAGGTGAGCGGCCAGATCGGGTACAGCAGGCGCGGTGAGCTTTCACTGCTCGCGGCGGACTGGCGAATGCTGGGCAAGTGCCTGCATCCGTTGCCGGACAAGTGGAAAGGCCTCGCCGATCCGGAGGCGAAGGTGCGGCAGCGCTATGTCGACATGGCGATCAACACCGAGGTACGTGAGGTGCTGTCCAAGCGCAGCGCGGTAGTGCGCTCGTTGCGGGACTCGTTGAACTCCTGGGGTTACCTGGAGATGGAGACACCGATCCTGCAACGCGTGCACGGCGGTGCCAACGCGACGCCGTTCGCCACCCATATCAACGCCTACGACCTCGACCTCTACCTGCGCATCGCGCCCGAGCTGTACCTGAAGCGTTTATGCGTCGGCGGTATGGAGAAGGTGTTCGAGATCGGACGAACCTTCCGCAATGAGGGCGTCGACTACAGCCACAACCCCGAGTTCACCATTCTCGAGGCTTACGAGGCGCACAGCGATTACGAACGCATGATGCACCTGTGCCGTCGGCTGATCCAGAACGCCGCGATCGCGGCCAACGGTGCGATGGTGGCGTTGCGGCCCAGCGGAAATGACACGTTCGAGGAAGTCGACATCTCGGGCGAGTGGCGGGTGATCACAGTGCACGCGGCGGTGTCCGAGGCGGTCGGCGCTGTGATCACGCCGCAGACCGAGGTCGAGGAACTCCGCGAGCTCTGCGACAAGGTCGACGTGCCATATCAGCATGGTTGGGACGCGGGCCAGGTGGTGCTGGAGATGTATGAGCACTTGGTCGAGTCGCGCACCGAGGAACCGACGTTCTACATCGACTTCCCGATCTCGGTGTCCCCGCTCACCAGGCAGCATCGCAGCATTCCCGGTGTCACCGAGCGCTGGGACCTGGTGGCGTGGGGCGTCGAGCTCGGCACCGCTTACAGCGAGCTCACCGATCCGGTGGAGCAGCGGCGCCGACTCACCGAGCAGTCGTTGCTGGCAGCAGGCGGCGACCTGGAGGCGATGGAGCTGGACGAAGACTTCCTCCAGGCGCTCGAACATGCGATGCCGCCGACCGGTGGGCTCGGGATGGGTGTGGACCGGATCGTCATGCTGATCACCGGACGCAGCATTCGCGAGACGCTGCCGTTCCCGTTGGTGAAACCACGCTGACCGAGCCGGCGCGGCGAATGGACCTCCTCGAGCGAATCGGACGACTACGCTTGGATATTCGGCTCCGGGAGGAGGCCGATACCTAGAGGGGTTCGATATGTACTTCGACCTGCTGGCCAATGCGAGTCTGCTGGATCACTCCGTGTGGGCGAGCCCGGACGTGTGGCTGAGTTCGGCGACGGAGCTCGCGGCCAAAAAGAAGCGCAGCAGCAGAGGCGGCGGGTTGATCGTCGGCGCGATCTGCTGCCTGTTGGTCGTGGCGTTGATCATCGTCGGCATCTACCTGTTGACCAAGCGGAAGAAGAACACCTGACGGCTGACGGCCCGGCTTCGCCCGAGGCGAACCGGGCCGTCATTTCGTGCCGCGCGCCAGTCGGCCTCTGCGCCTGGTTGGGCAGCCGAGACGACGGCGCCCGACTCAGAGTCGATCGATATCGGTGAGATCGAGGTCTATGTCGAACGGCACGGTCAGCCGAAGACGATCGTGGTGAATTCCGGTGAGCGCGTAGACCTTCGTCGCAGGGTCCAGTTCGTAGACATAGACCACCGGGCGACCGTCTACATTTTCAACCCGCCAGAAGTGGGCGATCCCCGCACGGGCGTACAGCTGCGGTTTACGCTCCCGATCACGCGTACGCGATTCGCCGGAGACCACCTCGACCGCCAATACAACGTCATCGGCCTGGTACGTCGTCAGCTCAGGGCCACCGTCCCGTTCGGCGTGGATCACGACGAGGTCCGGCTCGGGACGCTGGTCCCGCCCGAGCGTCACAGTCATTTCCCGCCGCACCCGCAGCTGTGCTGGAGCGAGCCGGCGAAGCGTATAGCCGAGCAGATCGATGACCAGCATGTGAAACTTGGCCTGCGGGCTCACGAAGACGAGGCTCCCGTCGATCAACTCGGTGTGCGGGGGGAGGTCGGGCAGGCGATCGAGGTCCTCGGCGACGAACCCACCCGGCGGCGGACGCAGCCACTGCGGAAACGGCTCGACGGTCATGCTTCGAGTATGTCACCCGCGTCTCGCCCATCGCAGGGTTCGCGGGTCCGGATGGAGCCGGTCCGGGGATGGGGCAGAGTAGGCGTGTGCAGTTGATCCTTGTTCGTCATGCTCAGCCGGTCCGGATAGTGAACTCCACTGGACCCGCGGATCCGCAGTTGGCGCCGGTGGGGCTGGAGCAGGCCGAGCGGGTGCCCGCAGCGGTGGCGCACCATCGAATCTCCCGCGTGGTGTGCAGTCCGCAGCGCAGAGCGCGGGAGACTGCGGCGCGGACCGCCTCGAAACTCGGTCTCGACGTAGAGATCGTCGACGACCTGGCCGAATACGATCGCGATCTCCCCGCCTACATCCCGATCGAGGACGCCAAGGTCGAATTCCGGGACGCTTACGATCGGATCAAGGCCGGGTATTTCCCCGTGGAGGTCGACGGGGATGCCTTCACCGCCAGAGTATGTGCGGCGGTCGCCGACATTGTCGCTACTACCGATCCCGCCGACACTGTCATCGTGTTCGCACACGGCGGGGTGATCAACGTGCTGCTGCAAGCGGTTCTCGGACTGGAGCGTCCGCTGACGTTTCCCGTCGATTACTGCTCGATCACCCGAATCTTGTTTTCCCGCAACGGAAGTCGCACAGTCGCTACAGTCAACGAGAACGGGCACGTGTGGGATCTCTTGCCGCGCAATATCGCGACCCGAACCTGAGCCGTTCCCAGCCGATTGCCAGGGCGATCGAACCGGCGTCCCAGCGACGGAAACTTCTATGGAAGCGGTGAGCCACTCGCATAGTGGCTTACGGTTCGAGAGAAAGGAATTCCGTGTCGCTCTTCAAAATCGCTACGCCGCTGCGGCGTCTCACCCGGGTGGCCGTAGCCGGCGCGCTGATCGCCGTGCCGCTCGCCGGTCTCGCCGCGACCGCGTCCGCCGAAACTCCGGCCGAACCGACCGAGGGGATCCAAGTCCAGGCAGTGGACGCACCGGCGCAGGGTACCGATATCAATTGGCACCGTCACTTCCATAGGCATGAAGGGCACGACGGTCCGCGCCGTGGGCCGGATGATCAACCATGGCGCGATGCCCCGCCGCTGCAGCAATTCCAGCAGTTCTTGCCGCCGACCGGGTCGAGCTAGCCGGCCTCCCCGGAAAACCGAAGGCCCACCGCCGAGTCTGTCCGGCTGTGGGCCTTACGGTTTCGGTGCCAGCTCAGGCCATGCCCGCGAGCCAGTTGCGCATCCAGGAGATGGCGGTCTGGCCGCCACCCACGGAATAGTCGCCGTAGACCGTGTGCGCCTGCGACTTGTAGAAGCGCTCGAGGTCCTTGACCCGCTGCTGGTTGGCCGAGTCGGTGAGCTGCGCCTGTAGCGCCGGGACACCGCCGAAGGCCATCAGATCGCCGAGGATGTTGCCCGCCTCGATCTGGTAGCGCCACAGGTTGGCGGGGTTGGCGTCCGACGCCTGGGCGAGGAATCCGGCGAACCGCGTGACGAAATCGTCGGTCGCGGTAGCGCAGTAGAGGTCGTCGACCGCGCAGATGGTGCGCGTGCGGTCGCTGACCCAGCCGAAGCCGCCGACTCGAGCTCCACCCGCGCCCGCACCGGGGGCGATCGGGCCGACCTGGATGTCGGTGGGCGAACGTCGCGGATCGGAGATCAACCCGACACCGGCGATGCGATCAGGTGACACCACACTGAGACCGGTGCCGATCTCGGCGGCGAGGTCACCGGCTGCGTCCGCGCCCTGGCTGTAACCGATGAGCGCGATCCTGGTCGCGCCGCATCGCTGTGCCATGCTCGCGATCAGACCGCGGGCGTTGTCGACCGCCTCTTTCTTCGAGTTGCCGTAAATCTCACCCTCCCAAGGGAAGGCGGTCGCGGCATACGTCACGTAGTCGACCTCCGCGGAGGACGGAAGACCTCGGGTGACACCGGACAACATGCCGGGCTGCGGCGCTTTATCATGTCCGGTCTCCCAGGTACCCGGGACAGCCACCACGTACAGGCTGGGGCAGCCGGGATCTGCGCTCGCCGACCCACTGCCGAAAACCAAGCCGGACATCACCGTCGCGGATGCGCCAAGAGCCGCGACGACCTTCTTCCACTGCATACCGCTCCAAACCCTTGCCCTCGTCGAACTTCCCGCCGAGTTGCCGCGTCAATGCTGAACTCACCGGATGTCGTTTCCGTGCACGCCAGGTAAATACACACCACCGACCGTCCGACGTGCACACCGACCACATCCAAGATCAATGTCCGCGCAGATCACGATAAGGGCACAACCGCCGCGATGCCATTCGAAACCCGCAGTGTGTCGAAACCCGCAGTGTGTCGAATTACCGACGCGGCCGCCGAGCTCGATGCGCGAAAGGTGCGCGGGCCGAGGTCTACCAATCGCGAAAGGCGCCTGTGGACGAGTTGTCCACAGGCGCCTTGGTTTCCGCTCCGGTAAGAGAGGGTCTAGCGCTGGGCCACCATGGTGGGGGTGATCGGCGCCGGAAGCGCGGTCTCGCCTTCCAGATACCGGTCGACACCGGCGGCCGCGGCACGGCCTTCGGCGATGGCCCAGACGATGAGCGACTGACCACGACCCATGTCACCAGCGACGAAGACGCCGGGAACGTTGGTCGCCCAGTTCTTGTCCCGTTGAACGTTGCCGCGATGGTCGTAGCCGACGCCGAGATCCGCGAGCAGGCCCGGCTTCTCGGGACCGACAAAGCCCATGGCCAGCAGTACCAGATCGGCCTCGAGCGTGAAGTCGGTGCCTTCGACCTTCTCGAAGCGCCCGTTGACCATCGTGACCTCATGCGCCTCCAGGCCGGTCACCTTGCCGTCCGCGCCCACGAAGCGCTCGGTGTTCACCGAGAACACCCGCTCGCCGCCCTCTTCATGGGCCGAGGAAACCCGGTACATCAACGGGTAGGTCGGCCACGGGGTCGAGGTGGCCCGCTCCTGCGGCGGACGCGGCATGATCTCGAACTGATGCACGCTGGCCGCACCCTGCCGGTGTGAGGTGCCGAGGCAGTCGGCGCCGGTGTCACCACCGCCGATGATGACGACCTGCTTGCCCTTCGCGTGGATCGGCGGCAGGCCGTCGGCGTCGGTGACGTCGTCGCCGAGCTGAACCCGGTTGGCCCACGGCAAGAACTCCATCGCCTGGTGGATGCCGTCCAGATCGCGACCGGGGATCGGCAGGTCACGAGCGAGGGTGGCGCCACCGGCGAGCACGATCGCGTCGAACTGCTCGCGCAGTTGCTCGGCGGTGATGTCGACGCCCACGTTCACGCCGGCCTTGAAGATGGTGCCCTCGGCCTCCATCTGCGCGACACGCCGATCGATGAAGCGCTTCTCCATCTTGAATTCCGGGATGCCGTAGCGCAGCAGACCACCGATGCGGTCGGCCCGCTCGAACACGGTCACGGTGTGCCCGGCCCGGGTCAACTGCTGCGCCGCGGCCAGGCCGGCCGGACCGGAACCGACGACGGCGATCTTCTTGCCGGTGAGGCGGGTCGGGTAGACCGGGGTCACCCAACCCTCGTTGAAGGCGTTCTCGATGATCTCGACCTCGACCTGCTTGATCGTGACCGGATCCTGATTGATGCCGAGAACGCAGGACGCCTCGCACGGCGCGGGGCACAACCGCCCGGTGAACTCCGGGAAGTTGTTGGTCGCGTGCAGCCGGTCGATACCTTCGCGCCAGCGGTCCTTGTAGACCAGGTCGTTCCACTCGGGAATCAGGTTCCCCAGCGGACAGCCGTTGTGGCAGAACGGGATACCGCAATCCATGCACCGGCTGGCCTGGGTCCGCAAGGTCTGGTGCGAGAAGTTCTCCTCGTAGACCTCTTTCCAGTCCATCAGGCGCAGCGGCACCGGCCGCCGCGTCGGCAGTTCCCTGGCGGTGTGCTTCAGAAATCCCTGCGGGTCAGCCACGTGCCGCCTCCATGATCGCTTCGTCCACGTCCTTGCCGCTCTTCTCAGCTTCGGAGATGGCGAGCAAAACTTTCTTGTACTCCCGCGGCATGACCTTGACGAAGTGGTTCACCTGCTGCGACCAATCGCTCAGAATGCGATCGGCGACCGGGGAACCCGTCTGGTCACGATGCTGGGTGATGATGTCGTGCAGCCAGGTGAAGTCGTCACCGGCCAACTGCTCGACGGCGTCGGCCTGCTCAGGGTTGAGCTTGGACGCGAAGGTGCCGTTCGGGTCGAAGACCACCGCCACGCCGCCGGACATACCGGCGCCGAAGTTACGGCCGGTCTCGCCGAGGATGACCACCCGGCCACCGGTCATGTACTCACAGCCGTGATCGCCGACGCCCTCGACCACCGCGGTGGCGCCGGAATTACGTACAGCGAACCGCTCGCCGACCACACCGCTGAGGAACACCTGCCCGCTGGTCGCGCCGAACAGGATCACGTTGCCCGCGATGATGTTCTGCTCGGCGCGGAACTCGGCGGGCGCGTTCAGCGACGGACGCACGACGAGGCGACCGCCGGAAAGGCCCTTGCCGACGTAGTCGTTCGCATCGCCCTGCACGCGCAGCGTGATACCGGCGGGCACGAAGGCGCCGAAGCTGTTGCCCGCCGACCCGGTGAAGGTGATGTCGATGGTGTCGTCGGGCAAGCCGGCGCCACCATAGAGCTTGGTCACCTCGTGGCCGAGCATGGTGCCGACGGTCCGGTTCACGTTCGTGATCTTGGTTTCGAACTTCACCGCCTGGCCGCGCTCCAGCGCGTCCCGGCTCTGCACGATCAGCTGCTGGTCCAGCGCCTTGTCCAGGCCGTGGTCCTGCGTCTTGGTGCAGCGACGGTCCTGGTACATGAACGCCGTCTCGACGTCGTCCAGGATCGGCGACAAGTCCAGCTTCCCGGCCTTCCAATGCTGCTTGGCCCGCGAGGTGTCGAGCAGATCGACCCGTCCGATGGCCTCGTCCAGCGTCCGGAAGCCCAGCTGCGCCAGCAACTCCCTGACCTCTTCGGCGATGAACAGGAAGAAGTTCTCGACGAATTCCGGCTTGCCGGTGAAGCGCTCGCGCAAAACCGGGTTCTGCGTCGCGACGCCGACGGGGCAGGTGTCCAGGTGGCACACGCGCATCATGATGCAGCCGGAGACCACCAGGGGCGCGGTGGCGAAACCGAACTCCTCGGCGCCGAGCAGTGCGGCGATCATCACGTCGCGGCCGGTCTTCATCTGACCGTCGACCTGCACCACGATCCGGTCGCGCAGCCCGTTGAGCAGCAGGGTCTGCTGGGTCTCGGCCAGGCCGAGTTCCCAGGGGCCACCCGCGTGCTTGAGCGAGGTCAGCGGCGAGGCGCCGGTGCCGCCGTCGTGACCGGAGATCAGCACGACATCCGCGTGCGCCTTGGAGACGCCCGCGGCGACGGTGCCGACGCCCGGCTCGGCGACCAGCTTCACGTGGATCCGCGCCTGTGGATTCGCGTTCTTCAGGTCGTGGATCAGCTGCGCCAGGTCCTCGATCGAGTAGATGTCGTGGTGCGGCGGCGGCGAGATCAGGCCGACGCCCGGCGTCGAGTGCCGTACCTCGGCGACCCACGGGTACACCTTGTGCGCCGGGAGCTGGCCGCCCTCACCGGGCTTCGCACCCTGCGCCATCTTGATCTGGATGTCGGTGCAGTTGGTCAGGTAGTGCGCGGTCACGCCGAAGCGGCCGGAGGCCACCTGCTTGATCGCGCTGCGCCGCCAGTCGCCGTTCTCCTCCGGCTCGAAACGCGACGGCGATTCACCACCCTCACCCGAGTTCGACCGTCCGCCGAGCCGGTTCATGGCGATCGCCAGGGTCTCGTGTGCCTCCGCCGAGATGGAGCCGTAGCTCATCGCACCGGTGGAGAACCGCTTCACGATCTCGGCGGCGGGTTCCACCTCGTCGATCGGAATCGGGTTGCGAACGTCGCCCTTGAACTTGAACAGCCCGCGCAGCGACGCGAGCCGCTCGGACTGGTCGTCGACCAGCTTGGTGTACTCCTTGAAGATCGAGTACTGACCGGAGCGGGTGGCGTGCTGCAGCTTGAACACCGTGTCCGGGTTGAACAGGTGGTACTCGCCCTCGCGCCGCCACTGGTATTCACCGCCGACCTCGAGCTCACGGTGCGCACGCTCGTTACGGTTCTCCAGGAACGCGATCTCGTGCCGCGAGGCGACCTCGGCGGCGATGTCCTCCAGGCCGATGCCGTCCAGGTGCGAGCGCAGACCGGTGAAGTACTCGTCCACCAGCTCCTGCGACAGGCCGATCACCTGGAACAGCTGCGCACCGGTATAGGAGGCCAGGGTGGAGATGCCCATCTTGGACATCACCTTCAGCACACCCTTGCCCGCCGCCTTGTTGTAGTTCGCGACCGCCTTGCGGTAGTCGGCGGCCAGGTCGCCGGTGCTGCCCGGCAGCTCCAGCGCACCGCGCTCGAGCATGTCCTCGATGGTCTCGAAGGCCATGTACGGGTTGATCGCGGCGGCGCCGAAGCCGACCAGAGTGGCCATGTGGTGCACCTCGCGGGCGTCACCGGCCTCCACGACCAGGCCGACCATGGTGCGGGTGCGCTCGCGCACCAGGTGGTGATGCACGGAGGAGGTCAGCAGCAGCGACGGGATCGGCGCCAGCTTCTCGTTCGACTCGCGATCGGACAGCACGATGATCCGCGCTCCGCCGTCGATGGCGGCCGACACCTGTGTGTTGATCGCCTCGAGCGCCTTGCGCAGGCCCTTGCCGCCCTTTTTCACCGGGTAGAGAGCGCGCACGACCACCGAACGCAACTCGGGGTGCGAGCCGTCGTCGTTGATGTGCACGAGCTTGGCCAGTTCGTCGTTGTCCAGGATCGGCTGGTCGAGCGCGATCATGTGGCACGACCCCGCCCCTGGGTGCAGCAGGTCGGCCTCCGGGCCGATGTTGCGCTTGAGGCTGGTCACGACCTCTTCCCGGATCGCATCCAGCGGCGGGTTGGTGACCTGCGCGAACAGCTGCGAGAAGTAGTCGAACAGCAGCCGCGAGCGAGCGGACAACACCGCGATCGGGGTGTCGGTGCCCATCGAGCCGAGCGCTTCTCCGCCGGTCTTGGCCATCGGCGAGATCAGCAGGTTGAGCTCCTCGGTGGTGTATCCGAAGATCTGCTGGCGGATCAGCACGCGGTCATGCGACATGTGCACGTGTGGGCGGTCGGGCAGGTCGGCCAGGCGGCTCACGCCCGCGTCCAGCCACTCCTGGTACGGATGCGCGGCGGCGAGCTGAGACTTGACCTCCTCGTCGCCGACGATGCGGCCCTGGGCGGTGTCGACCAGGAACATGCGCCCGGGCTGCAGGCGCGCCTTCTTGACCACCTTGGACGGGTCGATATCGAGCACGCCGACCTCGGAGGCCATCACGACCAGGCCGTCGTCGGTGACCCAGATGCGGCTGGGTCGCAGGCCGTTGCGGTCCAGCACGGCGCCGACGACGGTGCCGTCGGTGAAGCAGACCGATGCGGGGCCGTCCCACGGCTCCATCAGCATCGAGTGGTACTCGTAGAAGGCCCGCTGCCGCGGGTCCATGTTCTCGTTGCGTTCCCATGCCTCGGGAATCATCATCAGCACGGCGTGGGGCAAGCTGCGGCCGCCGAGGTGCAGCAGTTCCAGCACCTCGTCGAAGCGGGCCGTATCGCTCGCCCCCGGGGTACAGACGGGGAAGATCTTCTCCAGCCGGTTCTTGCCCGCGGAGTCGGTGCCGAAGACGTCGCTGCGTAGCAATGCCTCCCGGGCGCGCATCCAGTTCTCGTTGCCGGTGACGGTGTTGATCTCACCGTTGTGCGCGATCCGGCGGAACGGGTGGGCCAGCGGCCAGGACGGGAAGGTGTTGGTGGAGAAGCGGGAGTGCACGATGCCCAGCGCGCTCTCCACCCGGGAGTCCTGCAGGTCGAGGTAGAACGCGCGCAGCTGCGGCGTGGTGAACATGCCCTTGTAGACGAAGGTCTGCCCGGACAAGCTCGGGAAGTAGACCGACTCCCGGCCGACCGCGCCCTCGCCGGCGCCGGCCGACCCGAGTTCGTGCTCGACCCGCTTGCGCACCACGTAGGCGCGACGTTCCAGATCCAGCCCGGACAGCGGGTCGGAAGCGTTCTTCGGCGAGGCGACGAAGATCTGCCGGAAGGTCGGCATGGCGTCCCGCGCCAGGGCGCCGAGCGAGGACTCGTCGATCGGCACCTCACGCCACCCCAGGACCTCGAGGCCCTCTTCCTTGACGATCTTCTCCACGCCGTAGGCGGCGCGCGCGGCTTCGCGGCGGGCCTGCGGCAAGAAGGCGACACCGGTGGCGTAGGAGCCCTCCGGCGGCAACTCGAAGTCCACGATGGCGCGGAAGAATCGGTCCGGCACCTGGATCAGGATGCCCGCGCCGTCACCACTGTTGGGCTCGGCGCCGGCGGCACCACGATGCTCCAGGTTCAACAGCGCCGTAATAGCCTTGTCGACGATGTCGCGGCTGCGGCGGCCGTGCATGTCGACCACGAACGCGACGCCACAGGCGTCGTGTTCGTGCGCCGGGTCGTAGAGACCGATGGGTCCAGGTGACCTGTGGCCAGGAAGTTGCGTCATGCCTCTGCCTTCAAGAAAGTCGGCCTTCGAAGAAAAACGGCCTTTCGTCGAACGCCTCCGTACAAGACTGCGCCCGTACGTTCCGAAGCCAGCCGCGCTGATGGTCTTCGGCGTGCAGTCAGGTCTGCAGTTGTTCCACCCGCTTCTGTGACGTAGTGGGTGCCCTTCGGTAACGGATCCCTAACACGATCCTTACCTCCGAGCGGGTTCGCGCCCGCTACGCTGAGCACCAGGCTGGGGCTGCCCGAGCGGGGGCGATCGCCGAACATGCTGTGTCCGGCGTAAGAGCAAACGATAAGTCAGGTCCAGGGCCCAACCAACTTAGGTTGTGCTAACAACCTGGTTTAGCTGGGCTTCTTCATGCGGTCCTCCACGTGTGCGCGTCGTCCAGTGTAAAGCAGCAAGTACGGTGCAAGCGATCCCGTGACACTCGGATGCCAGGTGGAAAAACCGGCGCGCACCACCGGCCCGAAACCTCGATGTAACCCATGAAACCGCCCTCACCTGCGTCGAGAAAGGTTTCCCCGCCCCAGGGCCGGACAAACCAAGGGAGAGCGGCTAACTCGGCGACCTCGACCCCTGAGACATTTCCGACATCAGCGTGACAAGCCATGAATGCGATCCGACCGTCCGGACTCTTTTGCACACTGTGGGATTCAGCACACCTTCAGCAAATAAGCAGATGTGGCGTTGGACACATTTTCCCAGCGAAGGCGGAGCCAGCGCCCGAACCGGGCAGAGCACGACCGCGGCGCGTACCGGCGCGGCCTGACACAAGGCGTCGATACAGCCGGTACCGAACACGCCGAAGACGCTGCGCGCCAACCTTTCCGCGCAGTCCGGTGCGGGCGGTACGGCTCGGCGGGCGGCGAGCTGGTCCGAGCTGATCAAGGATGTCGAGGTTGACCTGGTCGATGACCGGGCGCACGGACCAGAGGCCGGCCAGGCTGGTCGGTGCGGCGGCGGGGTCGAAGCGCCACTGCAGCAGCAGACCGCGCTGCACCGCCTTGTTCGCCTCGATCCGGCCGAAGAACAACTGCCGTACTCCGTTCTCCGGCAGGTCAAGGCCATCGCCGAGCCGGGCCATCACGTCGGATATCTCGGCCTCTCGCACGGGATCATGGATGGCCGCGACGCCGCGCTCGCCGGCCGTCACCCACGTCGCCGCAGCCACCGCGTCGGCGGGGTCCCCGCTCGACGATTTGTGACCCTGGACACATCCGAGCGACTCTGCCCGCCGCGCGGACAAGAGGCCTGTCACGCTGTCACAACGAATCCGTGACAGTTTCGTCGCGCCCGCGAAAGCGCCTGGGACGTAGAGGATGTGTCTTCCGATGACCGTCACCGGCTTGTTCACCTGGCTCGGCGGGGGCCGGACCGGCGAAATCACCGATCGCCACGAACGCGCGGGCTATGCCGTCACCGGAGCCGTCGTGCTGCTGTTCGCGGCGATCTCCGGCACGGTCACCGCGCTGGCCACGTCCTCGACCCGCGCGTGGCCGCTCTGGGCGAGCGCGGCGGTGGTGCTCCTGGTCGCGGCGCTGACCGGCGCGCTCGCGCGGGCGGCGGCGACGGCGCGACCGAGTGGGGGGCCGGATCGGCTCGGACTGATCGCGCGCATCGCGCTGGCCGTGCTGGCGGGCGGATTGATCGCCGAAGCCGCCGCCATCGTTCTCTTCGGGGCGTCCGTCGAAAGGATGCTGGATGATCAGGCTCGACAGTCGGTCGATTCGGCCGCGCGGGTGGTTGCGGCACAGAGCGAACTAGCTCGGGCGAAAGCCGACCGGACCGCACTCGACCAGTCGATCACCACAGCGCAGCTGGATCTCGATCGTGCGTTGGTGGTCGCCCGCTGTGAGTACAACCCGACCCCCGAGTGCCCGCAGACCAGGATTACGGGCATACCCGGCCGGGGGCCGGAGGCACGGACGGCCGACGACATGCTCGATGACGCCCGCACTCGGCTCGCCACCGCGCAGGGCCGGGTCGACGCGGCCGACCGCCGAGTCGCCGACGACCAGAACGCGCTGTCCACCGCGCGAACGGAGGCGTTCGACGGCGCCGACCGTGGATTGGGCGCGCGCTGGCAGGCGATGAACGACTACACGGTGCGCGACGCGTTACCGCTGCGCATTCTCACCATTGTGGCGTTCGTCGCGCTCGCCTTGCTGCCGCTGGTGTTGCGCTGGTGGCGCGGGGAGACCTCCTTCGACCGGCACAACGCGGCGCGCGCCGTATACGACCGCGCGCAGCGCGAAGCCGACACGGCCATCGCGGTCAAGCAGGCCGAAGTGCGTACCGAAGCCGAAACCCTGCGCGTCGAACAGCAACTCACCGCCGCCCGCCTCGCCACCGAGGCGGACACGGCCATCGACCAGCAGCGGCAGCGCACCCGGATCATCGCGGCCATCGGCGGCATCGAGATCGGAATCAGTGAACCGCCGCGCCGCCCCGAATGTCCTTCCGCTGCGGCGCACGACCGCACGGACCGTGTCATACCTGACGAGATGACACCGAACCTCCCCGCGCCCCTGACCGCGCGCCCGCCCGCCGCGGCGCCCCAGACCGGCGGCCTCGAACTGCCGCTGATCGGCACGGTGCCGTTCACCGATACCGCGGCACGCTTCATCCGTCCGCTGGTTCCGTCATTAGTCGCCAACGCGATCGACACCGCGACCTACCCGTTGCGCACCGCGCGGCAAGCGTTCGAAGAGGTCTTCGAAGAGGTTGACGAGATCACCTTCACCCTGCGCCGCACCCGCAAGGTCACCATCGACGGCCAGACCTCGCACCCCACGGGCGCTTCGGTCGGCTACCAACGCCGGGCCGGCTCCCCCGACGTCGCGCACGCCCGGCACATCGCCTCCACGGTTGTCGATTCCAACTATTCCGCCCACACGCCGCGCTACTCCCTTCCCCCGACCGGCGCCGCAGGCTACAGCCTGCCCACCGGTGCGACCCGGGAAGAAATCCGCGGCCGCCGTGAGGCTGAACTGCGCGCCGCCAACCATCGCGAACTCCCGCCCGGTCGCTGATCGGCGGAGAGTAAGGCCCGGCAGGAGGACGCACGCTCGACCTCGAGCGCCGTTCCCGACGGCCACGCCACTACGGTCGAAGCCACACGAACGCCGCGGCGGCGACTTCCTGCGGCGTCCCGACTCTGCCGACAGGGCAGTGGGCACGCAACACCGCGCCGGCGAGTTCGGGCGCTTCCCCATCGGCCGGACGCGATGCCGGCACATGATGCAGTGCCGACCCCAGCGGGTGCCGGTTAGACTCAGCCCGTGCTGCCAGCCGCCGAACCGGCCGGCGCCGTCGGGGCGGGAACAGATCCGGTACCGGGGTCTCCTGGAGCGACGGTGCCGATCCGACCCCTGAGTTTCCGTGAACTGCTCGATCTGCCGTTCGCGCTGATCCAGGCGAACATTCGCGTCCTGGCCGGATTGAGCCTGCTGGGCCTGCTCGCCGCCGAGTCGGTCGTCATCGCGGCAACCGCCGGCGCCTCGTGGCTCACCGGCGGCTCCGACCAGGGCACGGCCTGGGCGGCGATTCTGTCCACCGCGGTGTGCGCGTGGTTACTGCGGTTCGCGTTACGCGGGACGACTGTGGCACTCGGACTCGCGACGGTTGAGGGCGCCCCGATCGGCTCGCGCACCGCGCTGGGCCGGTGTGCTGCGATATTCGGTCCGCTGCTGGTGTTCCAGCTGTGGTTCACCCTGGTGGGTGTCGGCGTAGTCGTGGTGAGCAGCCTGTTGCTCGTGACGCTTCCGCTGGCGTTGATCTGGCTCGGCCGGCTTCGGGCGCGCCTTTGGGTCACGGTTCCAGTGCTTTTCGTCGAGCGAACTTCGTATCGCGACGGCGTCGCGCGCGCGAAACTGCTTGTCGAAGGCGCCCAGTGGTCGACGGCCGGACTGTGGATTGCCCAACGCGCCCTGTTCGGACTGCTGGCGGTGCCGCTGCTGGCCATCCCGCTGTTCGTCACCGATTTCACCGGCACCCATCGCTGGGCGGTGATCGTCCTGATCACCGCCGCCGTGCTGCTGGTGGCGGCATTCGGTGAGGTGGTCGAGGCGTCGTCACGAGTGATGTGCTACGTCGATCGCCGGTGCCGCCGAGAGGGATTGGACATCCGCATTCCCATCCGGGAGAGGCGATGAACGATCCCCAGCCGCAGGGCACGCCGCAGCGGCAAGGTCCTGCGGAACTCACGTTGACCAAGGTTGCCCATGTGACGAACGAACCGACACCGGGCACACCTCGCCTCGGCTCCGCCGCCGACCATCGAGCCGCCGCCGAATCGGCCGCGCAGCGCCGGGATTTCGACAGCGCTCTGCGGGAACGCTTCCGTGCCGTACTGCGCGGCCTGGAACAGCATGGCGTGCTGGAAGCCCGGCGCTCGCGGACTGCGCGGGAAACCGCCGACGAGGTGACCACTGCGCTGCCGCCCGAGCCCGCCGGCGAACTACAGCCTGCCGCACATAGTTTCGATGAGGTGGTCTACGGTGGGCGCCGCGCTACCGAAGACGAGTACCGCAGGCTGGAGTACATCGACCGATTCTCCGCCGCCGCACCGCCGCCCGCCCCGGAACCCATCGAGATCGAGGCGAAGGAGCGGAAACCGGGTACCCGGCGCGAACTTCCGGCGCTGCCGAAGCTATTGCGCGACCCGAGATTCTGGGCCGCGCTCGCCGCGACGGCTGTGTTACTGCTGTTGATCTACGGTGCGTTGCAATCGTGTGGTGCGCCGGTCGCGCCGCCGAAACCACCAGATCAACCCGACGTCCAACCGCCGGACGGGTCGTCCAGCCGGTCGGGTAACGGGTCGGGCTTCGGTGCGGGCGACGACCCGATCTGGGATCGACTGCCCGCGCCGGTCTTCTTCGGTGGAGTGCAGTTTCTCATCGCCGCCGTGCTGGTGGTGTGGTGGCGCGCGCGGCGGCGTGGCGCTCTGGTGCGCGAACCGCGCCCGGTCGAAGTGGCGGCGAACGAATTGCTCGCCGGGCAAGCCGCGCTGTACCGGCGCGCGAAGGACCACGACCACATCGCTGGGAAACTTCGGGCGGCGACCTTGCGCCGCATTCGCGCGCCGCTGGGCGTCACCGCCGATACTGCGCCGGACCGGATCGTCACCGTGGTCGCGGCACGTATCGGAACCGACCCGGCGCGTATCGCGGCCGCACTCTTCGGCCCGGTGCCCGATTCGGGCACCTTGCAGGTGGTGGCCGCCCAGCTCGAATGGATCGAATCGGAGATCGGATGAGAGACCTGAGACACAATCGCGCAGCGCTCATCGGGCCGACGGGGTGCGGGAACACCCGCAGAACACAGCAGGCCCGATGAGACACAATCGCGCAGCGCTCATCGGGCCGACGGGGTGCGGGAACACCCGCAGAACACAGCAGGCCCGATGAGACACAATCGCGCAGCGCTCATCGGGCCGACGGGGTGCGGGGACTCCCGCAGGACACAGGAGATCGAATGACCAGCACCGATACCATCCCTACGGCCGAGGAAGCGCTCGCCGCGTTGCACGCGCTGCGCGCCGAGATCGGCAAAGCGGTGGTCGGCAACGACAACGCGGTCATGTATCTGGTGCTCGCGTTGCTGTGCCGTGGCCATGTGCTGCTCGAGGGCGTGCCCGGCGTGGCGAAGACGTTGCTGGTGCGGGCCTTGGCCACGGCGCTGGATCTGGACCACGCACGGGTGCAGTTCACCCCGGACCTGATGCCCGGCGACGTGACCGGTTCGCAGATCTACGACCCGCACTCGGCAGAGTTCACTTTCCGGCACGGCCCGGTGTTCACCAACCTGCTGCTCGCCGACGAGATCAACCGCACTCCGCCGAAAACGCAGTCCGCGCTGCTGGAATCGATGGAGGAGCGGCAGGTGTCGGTGGACGGGAAGCCGAAGCCGCTGCCCGATCCTTTCGTCGTAGTCGCCACGCAGAATCCGATCGAGCAGGAAGGCACCTATCCGCTGCCGGAAGCGCAACTGGACCGGTTCCTGTTCAAGGTCGACATTCACCTGCCCGGCCGCGATGACGAATTCCGCATCCTGCAACGCCACGCTGCCGGGTTCGATCCGCGTGATCTGACCGCCGCCGGGTTGCGCCCCACCGCGGGACCCGCGCATATTACCGCTGCACGCGCCGCGATCACGAAGACGACGATCAGTCCGGAGGTACTGGCTTACACCGTCGACGTGTGCCGGGCGACTCGCACCTCCCCGGCGGTGCAGCACGGCGCCTCCACCCGAGGCGCGACCGCGCTGATGGCGGCTTCCCGTGCGTTCGCCTGGCTCAATGGCCGCGGTTTCGTCACACCGGACGACGTGAAGACCGTCGCGGTCACGGTATTGCGGCACCGCCTGCAGCTGCGCCCGGAGGCCGAGCTGGACGGCGTGACCACCGAGGGCGTCATGTCGTCGCTGTTGCTGTCGGTCCCGGTTCCGGTGTAGCGCATGGTCGTCACAGGACGGCTGGCCGCCGCGGCCGGGGTGTCGGCCTTGTTCGTCACTCTGGTTGCGCCGTCCCTGCCGGGGGTTGTCGTGCTGACCTGCGCGCTGGTGGCGGCGCTGCTGTTCGATCTCGCCGCGGTGGGCCGGGTACGGGATCTGGCGTTGTCGCGGCAAGCGCTGACCACGGTGCGACTCGGCCGTTCGACCGACATCGAACTCGTCGCGGTGAATACCGGGACCCGGGTGCTGCGCGGCACGGTGTGGGACGACTGGCCCGACAGCACGCGCGCCGGAAACCGGGCGCACCGACTGGATCTGAAGCCTGGCACCAAGGTCCGGTTTCGCACCACGCTCACACCGATCTACCGTGGCGACCGGGTCGCGGGACCGGTCACTGTGCGGCTACTCGGCCCGCTCGGGCTGGCGGGACGGCAGACCAGGCAGACCGTACCCGCCCGGGTACGCGCGCTGCCCGCGTTCCGCGCCGAACGGCTGCTGCGGTCGAAAGTCAAACGGCTGCAACATCTCGAAGGCCGCAATGTGGCCAATCTGCGTGGCCAAGGCACGGAATTCGATTCGTTCCGCGAGTACGTCGCGGGCGACGACGTGCGCGCCATCGACTGGCGGGCCACCGCCCGCGCGGCCGATGTGCTGGTCCGTACCTGGCGCCCGGAACGCAACCGGCACATGCTGATGCTGCTGGATACCGGTCGGGTCAGCGCGGGCCGGGTCGGCGATGGCACCCGCCTGGACGCGAGCATCGAGGCTGCCCTGCTGCTCGGCGGGTTGGCGTCCGCCGCAGGCGATGTGGTGGACCTGCTCGCCTTCGATCGGACGCCGCGCGCCGAGGTCCGCGGTGTCGGCGGACGAGGGTTGCAGCTGAAGCTGATGCACGCGATGGCTGGAATCACCCCTGCTCTGGTCGACACCGACAGCTCGGGATTGGTGCGCGCGGCGATACAGCGCACTCGCCGCCGGAGCCTGGTCGTCTGGTTCACCAGCCTCGATGGGGCCGCCGTCGAGGAGAACCTGCTGCCGGTGCTGCCCGTTCTGGCGCAGCGCCACCGGGTGCTCATCGTCTCGGTCACCGACCCCGACATCGCCGCGGCCGCGGCCCGCCGCGACAACTTGACCGATCTCTACGCCGCGGCCGTCGCCGAATCCGTGCTCACCGAACGCGCTCTGGTCCAGGAATCCCTGCGCCGCACCGGGATCGCGGTCATCGCCGCACCGCCGGAACGGCTGCCCGAGGCCCTGGCGGACGAATACCTGGAACTCAAACAGTCCGGCGCCCTCTAGCCCTTTCACGGCCGAGTGGGCGGACGATCCCGTCGGATTCCATCCGCGCCCGATGACGAACGTGTTCCGCACCGGACAGTGCGCTGCCCATACCGGCCCAGCCAAGGCTGAGGCAGCCGCACAAACAGCCGGGCGAACTCTCCGCCCACAACCCACGCCGGGCCGAGGACAGGCTGTGGCGGGCCGCACAAACACAGCCGGGGGAACCCTCGGTCCACAGCCCACGCCGGGCTGAACGCAGCCGAGGCGGCTGCACAAAAGCACAGCCGGACGAACCCTCGGTCCACAGCCCCCGCCAGGCCGAACGCAAGCTGAGGCAGCCGCACAAAAGCACAGCCGGACGAACCCTCGTCCAAAGCCCCGCGCCGGGCCGAGCGCAGGCGAGGCAGCCGCCTACTGTGCGCGCAGCGGCATCGGCGGGAAAACGGGAAACCTGGGTTGCGGCAGCACGCGGCGCTGCCGTTCGGCGATGACTGCGCCGAGGATCTGCAATGGCGGGTATCCGCTGGGCGGTGCGACGCGCAGCCGCCCACATACTTCGGTGACGAGCACGGTACCCAGACGGTGCTGGGCGGCGGGGGTAAGCGTGTGGAACCGGGTCAGATACTGCCGTACCGCCAGTGCGAGGTCCTCCGGCAGCCCGGACAGCTCGAGTTGTGCGCTCCAGCCGGTCAGCCATGGCGGGGCGAGCGCTAGTGCCGGCAGCGGCAGCGGCCGTTGCGCGTGCACGACCACAGTTCCCGCGAGCACGTCACCGACGCGCCGGGCATGCGGCGAGCACATCGAGGTGAGGACCGCGATGGCGCCGAACCCACCGAGCATCCAGAAGTCGACGATAGCGCCGGCGAGGCCGCGGGTGAGCGCGTGCCGGAAGTCGACCGGTCCGCCGTCCTGACGCACAACTCGCAGCCCGAGCATCAGCTTGCCGAATGTCCGCCCGCGCCAGACGGTCTCACAGGTCACCGGGTAGCCGACCAGGACAGCCACGATGGTGGCCAGCGTCACCACGTCCAGCCACGCCGAATCCGCACCCGCGGGCAGCAGCGCCGTGACGGCCCCGAAAAAGAGGGCGAAACCGAGCGCGAACTGGACCAGCACGTCGATCAGGAACGCCGTGGTCCGGGTGGGGATCCGTGCGATCGGAAGCTCCAGGGCCACCGCTTCGCCAGTTGTGAACTCAGCCATGTCGATAGCATTCTTCCGACTGGTGGGAGTGGGAGGCAACCGAATGGACCTGGACGCATACAGCTTGACGCACCGTAGGGCGTGGGAGCGGCTCGATTACCTGTCCCGCAAGAGCAAGCTGACCGGCGCCGAGGCGGACGAACTGGTGATGCTCTACCGCCGCACGTCGCAGCAGTTGGCCCGCTTGCAGTCGCACAGTCCGGACCCGGAGTTGATCGCCGGTCTGAGCGCGTTGCTGGCCCGTGCCCGCGGCCGGGTGCTGGGGACGCGCACCGGCGCCTGGCAGGAGGTCGGTCGATTCTTCAGCCACCGTTTTCCTGCCGCGCTCTACCGGTCGTGGCCGTGGTGGGTCGGTGTGGCCTCGGTTTTTCTGCTCGTCTCGACATGCCTGGCTTTCTGGGTGGATCGGTTCGATTCGGCGCGAAGGGTTCTCGGAATTCCGAACGACACGGGCGATCTCACGGCGCCGGGCGGAGCATTCGAGACGTACTACTCGGAACATCCGCAGGGTGCGTTCGCCGCGCAGGTGTGGACGAACAACGCGTGGGTGGCGGCGATCGCCTTGTTCACTGGCGTGCTGATGCTGCCCGCCGTGTACCTGCTGTTCATGAACGCGCTCAATTTGGGCGTCACCGCGGGCCTGATGGCCGATGCGGGGCGGCTGGATTCGTTCTTCGGTTTCATCCTCCCGCACGGCACCCTGGAGCTGACCGCCGTGTTCGTCGCGGGCGGCGCGGGGCTGAAGCTCGGGTGGACGCTGATCGATCCGGGTCGGCTCAGCCGGGTGGAGGCAGTGGCCAGACAGGGACGGGCGACCGCGACGGTGGCGCTCGGGCTGGTCGCCGTTTTGCTGGTGTGTGGCTTTATCGAGGGTTTCGTTACGCCGAGCCCATTGCCCGCGCCGGTCCGTATCGCGATCGGGTTCTCCGCGGAGGCGGGCTTTCTGCTCTATGTCTTCGGGGTCGGGCGCCGCGCGGTACTGGGTCAGGCGAGGACGGACGTCGAGTTGTCGGTCGCGTTGGCTACGGATAATCCTGCAACTGTGAGCCAGGCAACATTCAGCACACGCTGAACCGCACCAGCTGGGCAACCGACAGCTATGCCAGGTAACGGATCGGATTCGAACCCCCCATTTGAGTTCCGCTGGCCGCAGCGAGTCGTGCTCGAGCTGCGGCCAGCGTTACCGTCGACTCTACACAATCGTTACCCCTACGCAACCCTCCCCACTGCGGTCAAGCGTATAAAGCAGCACGCCAGCAAACCCTTTCGGCACCCGCCCTTCGCCCTGTACCAGCAAACCGAGCGCGGCGTTCGTGCCCAAAGTGCGACACACTTACCACACCCTCGTCAACAATTCCGCGCAAGCCACATCGAATCGGTCCCGCGACGAGATCACGCACCTCCCCGCGAGGTTAGCTGAGCCGTGGGATAGACCGCTCAATTGTTTGCAAAAATGGTCTCTCACCTGCATGTTCACCGACACGAAAAAGCGATTGCCAGCGACCGGAGAATGAAAAGCGACCACAAGTCTGTTTATCTGCCGATAAACCGACGAGTACACACTTGAAGCAGTGGAAGACCGGGCAGTTCCCCGACAGGCTGGGAATTAACCGGCGCACACACGGCTGCCTCGAATCGCCCCGGCATTGCCGACAATCAGCACCTCAGCCGCAACCAAAAGTACGTGTGTGATCTTCGCCTCACCTCAGCCCCAGCAGACCCGAAGGTCACGAAAAAGCGCCTAGCTACAGCCATTTAAAGAGATCCACATCACATTCACCGACTACCGGATCACAATGCTGGCGTTGGGCGCCCGCCCCACCCGCTCAGCGACCAATTCGCGAGCAGAATTCGACGCCGGGGCGGCGCGGCCTGATAACTACATCAGCGTCCCGCCGTCGACCCGAATCTCGGTCCCCGTCATGTAGCGCCCGTCGTCCGAGGCCACCATGGCGACCACCCCGGCGATGTCCTCCGGACTGCCCAGCGCTCCTCCGTTCAGCCATCCGGTCATCCGGGAGAACAATTGCGGATCGAATCCCGCAGGCTGATCCAGGATTGACCTGGTCGTGATACCGCTGGTGATACCAGCGGGAACTATGTTCACCGCCCGCAGCCCCTGCTTGGCGTACTCCAGCGCGATGGCGTGCGTGAAGGAGTTCACGCCGCCCTTGGAGGCCGCGTAGGACGCGAGGTAAGGCGCCGCGCTGAAAGCCGCGGTCGAGGAGAGGTTGACCACTACGCCGCGTCCGGTATCCAGCAGCGCGGGCAACGCCGCCTGGGTCATCAGGAAGGTGCCGGTGAGATTCACTGTGATCACCTGGTTCCAGACCTCGAGCGGCATCTCGTGGGTGCGGGCGGGCCGCAGGATGCCCGCCGCGTTGACCAGCACATCCAGGCCGCCGAGGAACTCGAGCGCCTGGTCGATCGCCCCGCGCACCGACTCGGGATCGGCGATATCCACCTCGACCGTTCGCACGTGTTCAACGCCATCGCCCGCCTTGTTCGCGGTGGTTGCCAGGCCGGTCGCATCGATGTCGGCGGCCACCACCCGGGCCCCTTCGTCGAGCAGTCGCAGGGCGATGCCCTGACCGATGCCGGACCCCGCTCCCGTCACCATCGCACGACGACCGTCGAATCTGCGCATGACAAGAATTAGAACACGTTCTTATTGATCGTCAAGGCGTTCCGCCGTTCGGCATTGCGGACAGTCGACCTCCGAACCGCTCGCGCGGCCGAGACCGGGTGCGTCGGGTCAGTTCCGTCCGTTGGCGATACGCAGGATCATGGCCGCGGTTGCTGCGCTGTAGGCCCGGCTGGCGGTTCTCGGACGACTGGTGGGGTAGTTCGAGCGATGGGTGACGATAACGCCGCTCGGCAGGGTGACGGTGGTGTCCGGCACTGTGGCGACGCAGTTGCCGCCCGCTTTGGCGACGAGATCCACGATCACCGTTCCGGGAGCGAGCAAGTCCAAGGCCCCTTGCTCGAGCAAGCGGGGTGCGCGCGACCCGCGATGTACCGCGGTACAGACGATGATGTCGAACGGTGTCGTGGCGAGGAGATCGAGCAGCGCCGCGTTGTCGTCCTGGTTCGCTACGAAGCGCCCGGCACCCGCGTCGAGAGCCGCGGTCTGCTGCTCGAGTCGGTTGCCGACCGCGGTCGGTTTGTCGTCGTCGAACGTGCGCGCGGCGGCGATCGCGGCGAGCCCGGCCGCCCCGCACCCCAGGATGAGAGCGCGAACCGGGCGCGACCGTGCGGACAGCAGGTGTCTGCCTTCGGCGTAGCCCACCGCGCCCGCGATCCGGCTCATGGTCGACAGCGCATCGATCTCGGTCGTCGTGTCGTCGCGCGGTACCAGATCGAACGCAACCGATCCGACACCGCGTCCACGCAACCGGTCGATCTCGTCTCGGCGGTAGTGCGGATCCTGGAAACCGACCAACATCGTCCCAGCCCGCAAAGGCATCGTTTCCAACGCGAAAGCCGGCGGTTTCACCCAGGCCACGATGCCTGAGCGCTCGAACACCGTCGCGCGGTCCCCGACGACGAGCGCCCCGGACGCACGATAGGCGGAATCGGTGAATCCGGCCCGGTGCCCCGCTCCCTCCTCCACGACGACCTGCAGTCCCACGGCCGAAAGTTCACGCACACCTTCCGGAGTGAGCGCAACGCGGGATTCACGCGGAGCCGTCTCGCGAAGGACACCCACAATCATCGTGGGTCCCTGACTTCCGCCTCCAAGGGGCTGAGACCACGAGCGGCAAGCGCATCACGATAGGTCTGTCCATCGACGATGTCGCGGAGCAATTGCTCGAGTCGGTCGAACAATTCATCGATCAAAGCTGGTGATTCGTGCCGTGGTGCTTTGCGCGGCGCAAGGACATTCAGGCGCACCCCGGGACGCAGCGAGCCGGTCCGGTCCAGCGCTACGCTATCGACGCCCGCGACCGCGAGCAGGAGGTCCTCCACCTGTGCGCTGGTGTGCATTCCCGCCGCGTCGAGCAGCGCCGGATCGAACACAATGGAGAGGAACATGCCTTCCGGGCTACCTAGTGGTCGCAGCAGGTCGGCGCCGAGCCGAGCATTGACTGCGGCCACCCGCCCGGCAGCCTTTTCCATTTGGGCGCGCATGAGCACGTGGTTGCTTTCGAAATAGTCTTCCGAGGTGTGCTCGAGGATCGCGCGGGCAAGATGGGTTGTCTCGCGCTGGAAGGAGATGGTGAGCCGTTCCCGGATGCGCTGCAGCCACGCACCGTCGCCGGTGCATGCCGCGCCCAGCTTGCACGGCCCGAAGGCGTTGTAGCCCTTGGAGTTTCCCGTGATGGTCAGCATGACGTCGTAGAGGCGCCGAATGCCCTGGTCGGTCTCGACGTGCAGGGCCGCGATCGGAATGTGCGAGGCCACCAGCCGGTCGAAAGCCATATCGCAGATGACCGGAACCCCGCAATCGAGCAGGACCCGCCCGATCTGCGCCAGTTCGGCCGCCGTGTAGTCGGCGACGACGGGGTTGCCCGGCAGGGTGAGCAGCACGCCGCACAGTTCGCCCGTCGCACGCAGCTCGTCGAGGCAGCGGGCGAGCCGAAGCGGGTCGATCTTGAACGTGTCGTCCGGCGCCACGGGGCAGGACACGATCCGCAGCCCGAATTTCTCCACGTGGATGCTGGAACTCTTGTAGAAGCCCTCGGGGCAGACGATGACGCCGCCGGGCTCGGCCAGCGTGGCGATCGCCTCCTCCAGCAGCATCGTGCTCGAATACGGACAGACGACCACCTCCTCGGCGCGTACCCGAACGCCAGGGACCCCCGGCGCCGGATGCGACAGTCGCGCGAAAAGCCTGCGCGCCGCCAGGTCGCGCAGACTCAGTGGCTGCCGCTTGTCATACAACCGTCCGTCGAGATAGTCCGCGGGCGGCTGGATATGCAGAATTTCTCGCCATGCGCGATCCAGCGCGGCGATGGCCTGCGTATCCGGCGCACGGCCGGTCTCGCCGTGATAGGCGTCGATGACGCCCGAATAGCGGCGGCCGCCGGTCCCGGCGAACCAGGCGTCCGGCGCCAAATGCCCGCGGATTTCCCGTTTCCTGGCCTCGGAGCGGTTGGTCAGGGTCGCGAGATCGGCAATCCGGTCGGTGAGCGCCGGGCTCTGTGTCACGGCACCTCGCCTTCGGACGAGCTTTCGCCTGGTGCGGGCATCGCGTTCCATCTCTCCTCGAGTGCGGCGCGGAACAAGCTGCGGCAGTTGCCCTCGGTCAGGCGCTCGAAGTTCGCCAACGGGGGCTCCGCGACGATCTGGCCGACCACGACGGACGAACCCGCACGCCTGAGGTCGTAGAGTTTCTCGAAGCGCCGTACGGCGAACGCGACGTCGTGTTTGAGCACGGAAAAGCGGGTCGCCACTCGCGCCTGGCGCGAATAGTCGTATTCGCCGACCGCCACGTAGCGGTCATCGACCACGAGCATGCTTTGCGCATTGCGCGCGTACTCGCGCTTCACCAGCACGCTCTCCACCCCGGAGCGGGCCTGCTTCCACAGCTTGTCGTCGTATGGCCAGACGTCGGAAACGGTGTCCAGCACATACATTCGCCGCACGTCGATCTTCGGCGGATGGGTCTTATCGGCCAGGCGCAGGATCGCCGCGTGGTAGTCGTCGCCGACGTCGCCGCCGATCGTGCCCAGGTCCGCGGTGTGGATCGCGCGCACCGAAGCGGTGGCCTGTTCCAGGATCGTCAGCCAGTCGCTGACGGTGTTCCACTCCCACACCGTGGCGCTGCGCGAAGGGATCTGCGCGAGGATCTCCTCGGCGCGCTCCAATTGCCGATCGGCGATCAGGCGCAGCGGCTCGATTTCCGCCCGCGCGCCGGAGGCATCGATCAGACTCTGGGCGATACCCAACGCGCGCTCGACCAGCTCGGGGTCCTTGCCCAGCAGAACGTTGAACCGCATGCGCAGGTCGTAGTACGCGCTACTGGTGGGATCGGTCGCGGGAGCGGCGCTGCCATCCATCGGCAGTTCCGCACCGAGCGCAAGACTCAAACGCTCGCGCAGCGCGAGCGGCGGAATCCGGGTGCCGTTCTCGATCTGCTGGATGAGGCTGCGCGAGCACCCCGCTCTGCTCGCCAGCGCGGCCTGGGTATATCCGCGTTCTTGTCGAAGCCTGCGGACCAGGTCGCCGACCTGCTCGTCCGAGACCGAGTCAGCCATCCCGCGCCTCCCATCCCATGTTCTGGATACGCGTGCTCACAGCATGGCACGGTGCGTCATTCTAATCACGGAGTAGCAAGGGGTGCCGAATGAAGCGCGCCTGGCGCCGCATCGTTGCCAATGAGACGCACTGCCGCAGCGCCACTTCCGCAGAGTCAGGTGATGCGCGGCTGCCACTTCGGCACAGAAATACGCGTTGACTACCTCTACGACACGGCGAGAAGTGCGGCACCAGCGCATATCTGCCACATTCCTCATCATTTTTCGCGCTATCTTGAGCTCATTGGCTTTTTAATATCATCACAATGCGTTAAAGCTTAGTTGACATCCTTACGTGGCGTTCCCTAGCCTGGTCCTCGAAGCCACCGCAAATCGACGTCGGCACAACGCTTATCGCGTGCTGTGCCCCTCGGCGGGGCCGATAACTCGAGGAGGTGCCCGACGCGGATACCTCGATACGGCGCGGGGATCGCCAGGACAGGCCACAACCGTCGCAACACCCGGCCGGCCGCCCTCCCTCGCGCCGCACTTATCCCCGAAATCACTCGGATGCACAGCAATTCAGGCTCGGACGAATTCGCCGCATTCTGGCCGTCACCGAGCACGGTCACCGCAGCGCTCGAGCAGAAACCGCGGTGGCGCATCATGCCGAACAAGTGAATGAGAGCGGAGCATGGCACTCGACATCACCGACAGCATCATCACCAGCGACATCACCCCGGAAACCGCACGGCCACTGTCCATTTCCGCCGGTGCGGCGTGGGAGCTCAGCTGGCTGCCCACCGTGGCCCTCACTCGCGATCAAGCCGTGATCGGGATGGTGCTCGACGAGACGCTCAGCGATCCGGACAGCGTCACCAACGACCTCGCGCTCGAATTGGCCGCCGCCCGTGCCGCCGAGCTGGGCATCAGCCTCAGGGACGTGCTGCTGCGCCTGTATGTCCGCATCGCGGAACGCGACCAGGACAGCGCCCGCCACCAGCACACGCCTATACCGGCGGCCTGACAGCGCGAACGGTGTCTGCGGTATCGGGACCGCAATATCGGTTCTCGATTAAGGCACCGACAACCCTCTCTTGGGGGGAACGCGGCATGTCCTGAAAGCCGCCTGCCGATGCGCGGCGCGCGCGAGGCCGCGACCCGCTGCGCTGTCGCCGTTCGACTCGGAAGGTCCTGCCACTTGCGTCCGGCATCCGGGGAGCGAACGATTAATTGTGCGTCGGCCGCGGTCGCGGGCCGTGCGGCGGGATGCTCTCGGTGGACCACGGCGCGTCGGCCCCGCGCACCGCGGAGATCGCTCCGCATGAGGAGGATCCGATGTTCATCCAAGTCATTCAAGGCAAAACCGCAGACCCGGCCCGACTGCGTCGACACATGGATCGGTGGACCGAGGAACTGCAACCGGGAGCCATCGGCTATCTCGGCATGACCAGCGGACTGTGCGACGACGGAACGTTCATCGCGCTGGTCAGATTCGAATCCGAGGAGGCGGCGCGACGCAACAGCGAGCGTCCCGAACAAGGCGCCTGGTGGGCCGAGACCCAACAATGTTTCGACGGACCGGTCACCTTCATGGACTGCTCCAACGTGACCAAGTGGATGGGTGGCGGCTCCGACCGAGCCGGATTTGTGCAGGTCATGGAGGGTCACACGCGCGACGCGGGCCGGCTGCGCGAACTGCTGGCACAGACCGGCGACCGCGTGCACGAATTGCGCCCGGAAATTATCGGCGGAACCCTCGGGACATGCGGCACCGACGGGTTCGTCGAGGCGGTGTATTTCACCTCCGAAACCGAAGCCCGCGAACACGAGAAGATGAAGGTGCCCGACGATCTGAGGTCGCTGTTCGACGAGGAAAACCGGCTCATGGGCGACGTCAAGTACTTCGACCTGCATGAGCCGCAACTGCTGTCCGCGCGAAAGTAGCCGGAGGCGATATCTCTGCAGAAAGACAACTACCACCCGAGGGTGATGTGCTGAGCATCGCCGCAGGCGACACTGGATGGCACGCCGCTCGATCCGCGCGGTGTCGATGCTCAACTCGGTGGGGAGTGGTTCAAGTGACGCAGCAAGAGTGGTGTGGGACGGTTGTCGAGAAGTCGCGTGGATTGCTCGACGGAGCGAATCTGTACCGTCGTTTGGTCGTTGAACTCGAAGACGGGACCACTCTGAAAATTCGGGTCGGCCGGGCACTGTGGAACTCACTCAGAGAAGGAGATTCGGTAACAAAGCACCGCGGAGCCGACCCGGTCAAAGACTGAGCGGGTTCGACGCACATTCGGCACTGTCGTGCCGGTGCCAGCGGTATGGCCGGCTGTGCGGCTTGTTCGAGGATCTGCACCTCAGGGGCCGTGGGCTGGTTGTAGAAGACCAGGTCGCTGTCGGCGTGCCCCCGGCCATGGACGTCCAATAGCAAGGCGGCAGATCGATGCGGGCGTGCATCGACACGGTGATGTCGTCGGCGCCGACGACCCCGGTCTATCCCAGCGTCAGCAACTCGACCACTCGCCCACTCTACGGTGACGAGCATCACATCATCGGAACTATGGAGCCGACCAGGGTGTCGAAGCTCCCGAGCCGCGCACGACCCGACTCGGATCAGCGGCGAGGAGTTGACCGATGGTGTGTTCGCCGTCCAGGGCCGCAGTTTCTCGGGATTCCGGATCGAAGGCGTAGGCCGAGACGATGTTGTCGAGAACCCCCGCTGTCGGGCTCTCACATCTGCCAAATAGAAGAAGGCGAAGCAAGATCGGAAAATCTTGCCTCGCCTGCGTCTACATTGTGGGCGAAGGGGGACTTGAACCCCCACGTCCCGAAGGACACTGGCACCTGAAGCCAGCGCGTCTGCCATTCCGCCACTCGCCCGAGCGACTGACAGACAGTAGCACGCTCCCGTGCCGGATACGAAATCGCCATTTCAGAGGCCTGACGGGGGGCCTGGGGGCGTTCGGGAACCCGGGGCACTCATCAAGAGTTACAGGTGTGGACGATCGTGGATATCATGCAATGAACGTGGTCGATAAGCGACACGCCACGCCCGCGTGTCGTTGTTACGAATGAGAAAGAGACGCTCACCGAAGGGAGGCCGAGATGGGCATCGTTTCACGGTTCGAGCGTCGCCTGCAGGGCGCCGTCGGAGACGTCTTCGCCAGAGTGTTCGGCGGCAGTGTCGTGCCCCAGGAGGTGGAGGCGGCACTGCAAAGCGAGGCCGCCGATCATGTCCAAGACCTCGGCAACGGGCATCTGCTGGCAGCCAACAGTTATGTGATCACGATCAACCCATCGGATTTCGCGCAACTGGACGCCGACCACGACCTCACCACACGCGCGTTCGCCAAACATCTACAGGACTACATCCGCGAACAAGGCTGGCAGACCTACGGCGAAGTACACGTGGCGTTCGAGGCATCACCTACGCTGCACACCGGACAGTTCAGGGCAAGTGGCCGCGTCGACCCCGATGTCGGCCACAGAGCCGGCGCGGCTCGCAGCCCCGAATCACCGCCACAACGACCTGCACACCCGCAACCAGGAGCTGGCCCCATGACGCAGAACTCAGGCTACGACCCGAGCCGTGAGCCCGCGGAGTCCGATCCACGCAACCGCGGGTACGCTCCACCGCCTGCCGGTCGCGGCGGTCCCCAGAACGGCGCGTACCGCGACGACTACGGCCGCGGTGGCGCATACGGGGCGGATTACCAGGCCCCGGACGCACAGCAGGGGTACAGCGACTACCAGAACGGCTACGACTACCAGCAAGGTGGCCAGGGCTACGGTCAGCAGCAGGGCTACGCCGACCCCGGCTACGGCCAGCAGCAGGGCTACGACGATCGCGGCGGCTACGGCCAACAGCAGGGCTACGCCGACCCCGGCTACGGCCAGCAGCAGGGCTACGACGATCGCGGCGGCTACGGCCAGCAACAGGGCTACGCCGACCCCGGCTACGGCCAGCAGCAGGGCTACGACGATCGCGGCGGCTACGGCCAACAGCAGGGCTACGCCGACCCCGGCTACGGCCAGCAGCAGCAGGGCTACGCCCAGCCCGGCTACGGTCAGCCGGGCTACAACGACCCTGGCTACAGCGATCAGAACTACCCTGACCAGGGCGGTTACGGCCAGGATGACCAAGGTGGCTATGGCCAGGCCTACTCGCAGCCGCCGGGATACGGCGCGCCGCAGGGCTACGCCGGCGGCCAGGGCTACGGCGCCGCGCCGCAGGCCGCCTCCGGCTATTCGGCCACACTTCAGCTCGACGACGGCAGCGGCCGGACTTACCAGCTGCGGGAAGGCAGCAACATCATCGGTCGCGGGCAGGACGCGCATTTCCGGCTGCCCGATACGGGCGTCTCGCGCCGGCACATCGAGGTGCGCTGGGACGGCCAGACCGCGATGTTGTCCGATCTCGGCTCCACCAACGGGACCCTGGTCAACGGTTCTCCCGTGCAGGATTGGCAGCTCGCCGACGGCGATGTCATCCGGGCCGGGCACTCCGAGATCCTGATCCGCATCGTCTGATCCCGTAAGCTCGCCGGTGCAGGTCACGACATGGCTCTCGAAGGATTCGTCGGTCGTATCGTGATCGAATTCGACCGACGGCCCTATGATGCTGCCAACACACGCGCGGCGCCGAGACCGGGGCCGGCAAGACCAGCAGGCTGGTGGGGGTGGTCGAACCGCACCTACGGCACCGACGTACACGGTCGAACAGGAGGTGGAGCGCCGTGCAGGGATTGATCCTGCAACTGACCCGTGCGGGGTTCCTGCTGCTGTTGTGGTTGTTCGTGTGGGCTGTGCTGCGCACGTTGCGCAGCGACATCTACGCGGCATCCGGCATTCGGATCCAGCCCAGGGCCGCACGCGGCTCCGCGGTGCTGCCGTCCTTCAGCCGGGGCCAGAAGGGCGCCAAATTTCTTGTGGTGACGCAAGGCTCACTCGCCGGCACCCGCATCTCGCTCAGCACCCAGCCGGTGCTGATCGGACGTGCGGACGACTCAACGCTGGTACTCACCGATGATTACGCCTCGACCAGACATGCGCGGCTGTCTCCGCGTGGTGACGACTGGTACGTGGAAGACCTCGGCTCGACGAACGGCACATACCTTGATCGCGCGAAAGTCACCACCGCCGTCCGAGTTCCGCTCGGCACGCCTGTTCGAGTCGGCAAAACAGTGATCGAGCTGCGATCGTGACACTTGTTCTCCGCTACGCAGCGCGCAGCGACCGCGGTCTCGTCCGAGGCAACAACGAAGATTCCGTGTACGCGGGCGCACGCCTGCTCGCACTCGCCGACGGCATGGGTGGTCATGCCGCGGGAGAAGTCGCGTCCCAGTTGATGATCGCCGCGCTGGCCCACCTCGACGACGACGAGCCGGGCGACGACCTGCTCGGCAAACTCGACGCGGCGACCCGCGAGGGCAACGCCGCCATCGCCGACCAAGTCGAGGAAGAGCCCGAACTCGACGGCATGGGCACCACGCTCACCGCAATCCTGTTCGCGGGCAGGAAGCTCGGGCTCGTCCACATCGGCGACTCGCGCGCGTATCTGCTGCGCGGTGGCGAGCTCGCCCAGATCACCCGGGACGACACCTTCGTCCAGTCGCTGGTGGACGAGGGCAGGATCACTCCCGAGCAGGCGCACAGCCATCCGCAACGGTCGCTGATCATGCGTGCGCTCACCGGAAACGAGATCGAGCCCACGCTGATCATGCGTGAGTCGCGCACCGGTGATCGGTACCTGCTGTGTTCCGACGGGCTGTCGGACGTGGTCAGCGACGAGACCATCGCGAACACGATGCGCGAGGGCACCACCGACGAATGCGCCGATCGACTCATCGAGCTCGCGCTGCGCAGCGGCGGACCCGACAACGTGACCGTCGTCGTGGCCGACGTCATCGACCTGGACTACGGTCAGAGCCACCCGATCGTGGCGGGCGCCGCCTCCGGCGTCGACGAGGACACGCCGCCCCCGAACACGGCCGCGGGACGCGCCTCCGCGCTGCGTCCGCCGCGCTCCACGCCGCGCCGGCCCGCCGCCGCACCGGAGCCTCCCGCCAAGAAATCGCACCGGCTGCGCTGGATCGTGCTCGCGCTGGCGCTGGTCGTCGCCGTCTGCGGCGGACTACTGGTCGGCTACAAAGCGATCCGCGGCAACTACTACGTCGGCGCCGACGACGGTTCGGTGGTGATTCTGCGCGGGCTGCCCGGATCGATCCTGGGTTACTCGATCCACGACGTGAACCTGGTCGGCTGTGTGACCCGCAGCGGGGAACTGACCCTGACCGACCCGGGCGCGGATCGGCCGTCCTCGTGCAAGCCGCTGAAGGTCGGCGATCTGAAGCAGACCGGTCGCGATCAGGTGGACAAAGGGTTGCCGCCGGGTTCGCTGGACAAGGCCAGGGAATCGATGACCTACCTCGCCCAGCGCGAGTTGTTGCCGCCGTGCCCGGCCAAGGAAGCCGCGCCGCAGCCGGGCGTGATCCCGCCCACCGAGCCCGCGCCCAACGGTGTCGTGCCCGCCCCTGCTTCGCCCGCTCCCGCTTCGCCCGCCCCTGCTCCCGCTCCGACGCAGGAACAGGGTGACGCACGCGGCACCGAGATCAAGACACCGACGAAGTCGGAAACTCCTGCCCCGCCATCGAACCCCCAGATCGCGGGGGAGAATTGTCGGGTGACGGACTGATGTCCGCACCGTCACCGCCGTCGGCTGGAGCCTTTCCCAGTCCCCCGGGCGGCTTCGCTCCCGCGCCACCGCCGAGCACCAGAAGAAATGTCGAACTGCTGCTGCTCGCCGCGGCGGCGGTGATCACGACGGTGTCCCTCTTCCTTGTCGAAGCCAGTCAGGAACAGTCGATCACCTGGGATATCGCCAAGTACGGTCTGGCTTACCTGGCCTTGTTCGGGATCGCGCATGTGGTGGTGCGGCGGTTCGCTCCGTTCGCCGACCCGCTGCTGCTGCCGATCGTCGCGCTGCTCAACGGACTCGGGCTCGTGCTGATCCATCGGCTCGACCTAGCCGACCAGCAAACCGCCGTCTACAACTCGTGGGCGCTGCCCTCCCCCGATGCCAATCAGCAGATTCTGTGGACCGCACTGGGCACGCTGGTGTTCATCACCCTGCTGATCGCGCTGCGCGACTACCGCACGCTGGCCCGCTACAGCTACACGCTCGGCCTGGTCGGCCTGGTCGCACTGGCCGTTCCGGCCATCTTGCCCGGCAAGTTCTCCGAAACCAACGGCGCGAAGATCTGGATCCGGCTGCCCGGGTTCAGCGTCCAGCCCGGCGAGTTCGCGAAAATCCTGCTGATCGTTTTCTTCGCCTCGGTGCTGGTCGCCAAGCGCGAGCTGTTCACCGCGGCGGGGCGCCACGTGCTCGGGATGGAATTCCCCCGCGGCCGCGATCTCGGACCCATCCTGGCGGTCTGGATCGTGTGCATCGGCGTACTGGTGTTCGAGAAGGATCTCGGGACCTCACTGCTCATCTTCAGCACCGTGCTGGTGATGCTCTACATCGCCACCGAACGGGTCGGCTGGCTGGTCATCGGCAGCGGGCTGCTCGCGCTGGGCTTCGTCTTCGCCTACCAGCTGTTCGGCCATGTGCGGGTCCGAGTGGCGACCTGGCTGCACCCGTTCGACGACTACAACAACACCGGCTACCAGATCTCGCAATCGCTGTTCGGGCTCGCCACGGGCGGTCTCGCGGGCACCGGGCTCGGTAGCGGCAGACCCAATCAGGTGCCGTTCGCCAAGACGGACTTCATCATCACGACGATCGGCGAGGAACTCGGGCTGATCGGACTCGCCGCGCTGCTGATGCTATTCCTGGTGTTCGTGGTGCGCGGATTGCGTACGGCGCTCGCGGTGCGCGATAGCTTCGGCAAGCTGCTCGCGGCCGGCCTGTCGTTCACCATCGCGATCCAGCTGTTCGTCGTCGTCGGCGGTGTGACCAAACTGATTCCGCTGACCGGTCTCACCACGCCGTTCGTGTCCTACGGCGGCTCCTCTCTGCTGGCCAACTACGCATTGCTGGCCGTACTGATCAAGATCTCCGACGCCGCCCGCGCACCCGCACCGGTGCGCAAGAAGGAACCGGCGCCGATCGCCGACGCGCAGACCGAATTGCTGCGCCGCGACGCGGGACGACCGGAAGCGGGGGCCGCGATATGAACACCCCCCTTCGCCGAGTCGCGGTCGCGGTGATGGTGATGGTCGTCGCGCTTTTGGCGAACGCCACCTACGTTCAGGTGATCAAGGCCGACAGCCTCCGCTCCGACCCGCGCAACTCGCGGGTGCTGCTGGATGAGTACTCCCGCCAGCGCGGGCAGATCTCGGCCGGCGGCACCGTGCTGGCCAGTTCGGTCGCCACCGACGACCGCTACAAGTACCTGCGCACCTACCCGACCGATCCCGAGGCGTACGCACCGGCCAGCGGTTTCTACTCGATGCAGTACGGGAGCACCGGGTTGGAGCGTGCCGAGGACTCGGTGCTGAACGGCTCCGACAACAAGCTTTTCGGCAGCCGTCTGGTCGACCTCGTCTCCGGCCGTGATCCGCGTGGGGGCAACGTGCTGACCACGCTCAACCCGATGATGCAGCAGGTCGCCTACGAACAGATGACCAGCAAGGGCTACACCGGCTCGGTGGTGGCCATCGAGCCGAGTACCGGCAAGATTCTCACCATGGTGTCCACACCGAGCTACGACCCGAACCTGCTGTCCGGGCACGACGGTGCACGCGGTACCCAGGCGTGGGAAACCCTGAGCGCGGATCCGCGCCATCCGATGTTGAATCGCGCTATCTCCCAGACGTACCCGCCCGGATCCACGTTCAAAGTGGTTGTCACCGCCGCCGCGCTGGCCAACGGCACCGCGACCCCCGACGACCAGTTCACCGCGGCGCCGAACATCACGCTGCCCGGCACCACGACCACCCTGGAGAACTACAACGGCACCGCCTGCGGCCCCAACCCGACCGCTTCGCTCTTCGAGGCGTTCCGGCGGTCGTGCAACACGGCATTCGCCGAACTCGGCGTCAAAGTCGGTGCGGCGAATCTGAAGGACGAGGCCGCCGCGTTCGGCGTCGGTCCGCATCGCGGCATCCCGATGCCGGTGGCGGAGAGCACCGTCGGCACGATCCCGGACGACGCCGCGCTGGCCCAGAGCAGCATCGGACAGCGGGATGTGGCCTTGACCCCGCTGCAGAATGCGGTGGTGGCGGCGACCATCGCCAACGGCGGCGTCCGGATGGAGCCCTACCTGGTCGATCAGCTGCAAGGCCCGGATCTGAGCGAACTGTCCAAGACCAAACCGGTGTCGGTCGGCCAGGCGGTCAGCGCAGAGGTAGCGTCAACCCTGACCAACCTGATGATCGCATCGGAGAGCAACACCGCCGGAGGTGGCCGGACCCCCTATCAGATCGCGTCCAAGACCGGCACCGCGGAGCACGGAACCAATCCGCGCAACACGCCGCCGCACGCTTGGTACATCGCGTTCGCCCCCGCGCAGAATCCCAAGATCGCCATCGCGGTGATCGTGGAGAACGGCGGGGACCGGGCGCTTGCCGCGACCGGCGGCTCGGTGGCCGCGCCGGTAGCTCGCGCGGTCCTGGACGCGGGTCTTCGAGGGGGCTGAACGATATGGATGGGCGAGTGAAGGTACGGGGAGCTCGATGCTGAACAACGGTGCGATGATCGCCGACCGGTACCGGCTGCAGCGGCTTATCGCGACTGGCGGCATGGGCCAGGTCTGGGAAGCCCTGGACACCAGGCTCGACCGCAGAGTCGCGGTCAAGGTGCTGAAGTCGGAGTTCTCGGCCGACCCGACGTTCCGGCATCGATTCCGCACCGAGGCGAAGACGACCGCCCAGTTGAATCACCCCGGTATCGCCGGGATTTTCGACTACGGCGAGACCATCGACGCCCACGGCGGCGAGACCGCGTACCTGGTCATGGAGTTGGTCCAGGGCGAGCCGCTGAACACTGTGCTGAACCGGCTCGGCAGGCTGTCGGTGGCCCAAAGCCTGGACATGCTGGAGCAAACGGGGCGCGCACTGGATGTGGCGCACTGCGCGGGCGTGGTGCACCGCGACGTGAAACCGGGCAACATCCTGGTCACGCCGACCGGTCAGGTCAAGATCACCGACTTCGGCATCGCCAAGGCGGTGGACGCGTCGCCGGTGACGAAAACCGGCATGGTGATGGGCACCGCGCAGTACATCGCGCCGGAGCAGGCCGTAGGCGAGGATGCCACCGCGGCCAGCGACGTGTACGCGCTCGGCGTGGTCGGTTACGAAGCTCTTGCGGGGCAGCGGCCGTTCACCGGCGACGGCGCGATCACCGTCGCGATGAAGCACGTGCGCGAGACTCCGCCGCCGATGCCGGCCGATCTGCCCGGCAACGTGCGCGAGTTGATCGAGATCACGCTGGAGAAAGACCCCGGCCGGCGCTACGCCCGCGGTGGCGAGTTCGCCGACGCGGTCGCCGCGGTGCGCGCGGGCCGTCGTCCACCGCCGCCACGCGGCGCCCATCCCGACGCACCCCTGACCGGAGCCACTCGGGTCTTGCCACCCGGACCGACGGCCGTGATCCCCACCACGCCAACTGATTTCGACGGTGCCACGGTGCGCTATTCGACGCCCGCGGCCGGGGCGGTCGGCGCGGCGACTCGCGCCGGCCGGGTCGCCGCTCCCGCGACAGTGCTGAGCCGCAGCGCGGACGGCGATCTGCCACCCGGCGACGGCAACCGGTTCACCGCGACGCAGAAGTGGTTGGCCGGGCTCGGTATCGGCGCCGTGCTGCTCGGCGCGATCACGATTTTCCTGCTGTTCGGCGGCGATACCAACCCGGACTCGACGCCTTCGCCGACCTCGACGATCGCGCCTGTTCCGAAGCCGGTCCCGCCGGTCGTCACAACCACGCCCAAGCCCGTGCCCCCACCGGTGGTCACGGCCATCCCGGAACCGACCACCACCGAGCCACCCACTACGGCACCGAGCACGACGACAACGACGCCGCCCACCACCACCACCGCGGCACCGAGCACGACGAAGCCGACGACGACCGCGCCGACCACCACGTCCCTGCCGCGCGTTCCGACCATCCAAATACCCATTCCCGGGATTCCGGGGGCCGAAGGTCCTTCGGTCTCCCGCAGCGGATCCGCGACTTCTTCGCAAGGACAGCCATGACGACCCCGAAGAATCTCTCTTCGCGCTACGAGCTGGGCGAGATCATCGGATTCGGCGGCATGTCCGAGGTGCACCGGGCCCGCGATATCCGGCTGAGCCGGGATGTGGCGATCAAGGTGCTGCGGGCCGATCTGGCGCGCGACCCGACGTTCTACCTCCGGTTCAAGCGTGAGGCGCAGAACGCCGCCGCGCTCAATCACCCGGCCATCGTGGCGGTCTACGACACGGGCGAAGCCGAATTGGACGGCGGTCCGCTGCCGTACATCGTGATGGAGTACGTAGACGGCGATACGCTGCGCGACATCGTGCGCGGCAAAGGCCCGCTGCCGCCGCGCCGTGCTATGGAGATCGTCGCGGATGTCTGTGCGGCACTGGATTTCAGCCACAAGGCCGGCATCGTGCACCGCGATATGAAGCCCGCGAACATCATGATCAACCGGGCCGGCGCGGTGAAGGTGATGGACTTCGGCATCGCCCGCGCGATCGCCGACAGCTCGAACCCGATGACGCAGACCGCGGCCGTGATCGGCACCGCACAGTATCTGTCGCCGGAACAGGCTCGCGGCGAGACGGTGGACGCCCGTTCGGATGTCTACTCCGTCGGCTGTGTGCTGTTCGAAATCCTCACCGGCGAACCACCTTTCACCGGCGACTCGCCGCTGGCCGTTGCCTACCAGCATGTGCGGGAGGATCCACGGCTGCCCTCGCACGTGTTCCCCGGCATACCGCGTGAGCTGGACTCGGTCGTGCTCAAGGCGATGAGCAAGAACCCGGCCAATAGATACCAGACCGCGGCCGAGATGCGGGCCGACCTGATCCGGGTGCTGGGCGGGCAGAAGCCGAGCGCCCCGATGGTGATGACAGACGAGGACCGCACCAACATCATGGGCGGGGACGAACCACCGCCGCACAGTTACCACGATCGCCACGACGACACCGCCGAGCAGGAGCCGGCCGACCCGAACGACCGCCGCCGCACCGCCTATATCGCGCTCGGCGCCGCCGCGGCGATCGCGGTAGTGCTGGCACTGTTCTGGGTGTTGATCGGCCCGGGAAGCCGACCCGACCAGGTCGCGGTTCCAGAGCTGTCGAACAAGCCGGCCCAGCAGGCGCAGGATGCGCTGCAGAAGCTCGGATTCACGGTGGCGATTCAGCAGAAGCCCGATGGCAAGGTCGCCACGGGCAATGTGATCGCCACCCAGCCACTCGGCGGCTCCCGGATCGATGAGGGGAGCACCATCACGGTGCAGGTCTCCAGCGGACCGGCGCAGGTACAGGTGCCGCGGCTGGACGGCCTGACCCAGCAGGAGGCCGAGCAGAAGCTCAACTCGATCGGGCTGCAGATCGACCCGAACGTGGAGCGCAAGCCCTCCAGCATCCAGGACACCGACAAGGTGATCGGTACCGAGCCCGCGGCCGGCTCCCGCGTCGACGCGGGCCGGACCGTTGTGGTCGTCATCGGTGCGGGCCCCGAGAAGGTCCGGGTGCCGAACGTGATCGGCCAGTCGATCGATGTCGCGCAGCCGAATATCGAGGGAGCCAATTTCAAGGTTCAGCTCCAGGAAGTCGCCTCGTCCCAACCGAAGGGCGAGGTGATCGGTACCAAACCGGCGGGAGGTTCCTCGGCGGACAAGGGATCCACCGTGGTCCTGCAAGTCTCCAGCGGGGACCAGATCAGCATGCCGGAGATCAGGGGCATGACACCCGCGCAGGCAGTGGACCGGCTTCGCCAGAGCGGCTGGACCGGCAGTCTCACGCAGATCAGCCAGTCCACGGTGTTCGATCCGGGCAATGTCGGCCGAATCGTGGTTCAGCAACCGTCGGCCGGTTCTTCGCTCGGCAAAACCGCCACGATTTCGATCACGATCGGGGCGATCGCCTGAATCTCGAGGATCGTTCGGGCTGCCTCGCGGTGCGGCCCGGACGTCCGGGCCAGGTGCCGCCATGGGTATCGAGAAAACGAGACCATCCGGTGTGAATTGCGGCAGAATAGGGCTGCTTCATCCTAATCAGCGCAGCTGACCACAAGGAGGTAGCTCTCATGACCACTGCCAGGGACATCATGAAACCCGGTGCCCAGTGGATCTCCAAGAACGAGACCGTTGACCGGGCCGCCACGCTCATGGCCGAACTCGGCGTGGGGTCACTGGTCATCGCGGACAAGAACGAACGAATGTGCGGCATCGTCACCGACCGCGACATCGTCGTGAAGTGCATCGCGCAGGGCAAGCCACTATCCACGCAGGTCGCCGAACTGTGTGAAGCGACGCCGCGGTGGGTCGATGCCAACGCCGACATCGAGATCGTGCTCGACGAGATGGAAAGCAACCGCGTCAAGCGGATGCCCGTGATCGAGGACAAGCGGCTGATCGGCATGATCAGCGAGGCTGACCTGGCCAGGCACCTGGACGACAACCAGCTGGGCGAGTTCGTCACAGCCGTCTACGGGCGTCCTTAGTCCGGCGAGCAATCCCGACGGTGCCCGTGGGACACCGTCGGGTAGAGTTCGGCCATTTTCGGCGTCGGCTGCCGTACGTTCGCGCCACACTTCGATCACGAGATCCCGTCTGGCGATGACAACTCGAGGATCTCGCACAGCAGGATCGAAGGTGTGCGGCAGCCGCGTCGAAGTGGGCTTGCGATCCCGTCTCAGACCGGATGCTGCTTCGGCAGGTACCGCAACACGGCCATATCGCCGGCCTGGGTGACCTCCGCGAGCCGCATCCTGCGATGCGGCGCCCCGGGGTATGCGGCGGCGCCGAGGAAGCGCGCGGCCGCGGTGTCGCCGACAAGGATGGGAGCGACCGCGACGTGCAGTTCGTCGGCCAGGTCGGCGGCGAGAAACGCGGTGTGGACGCGGGTGCCGCCCTCCACCATGAGGCGGTTGACGCCGCGACGGCCCAGGTCGTCCAGCAATGCGCCGAAATCGAGTTCCGCGCCGAGACTCGTAACTTCCGCGAGGCCGGCCAGCCGATCGGCGAGTTTCCCCGCGCCTGCGGCGGTGGTGTAGACGAGCTTGGCACCGCCGTGATGCCAGAACCGCAGGCCGGGGTCCAGGTCACCACTGGCCGACACCGTCACCTTGAGTGGGTACTCCGGCTTGCCTGCGGCGACGCGGGCCACCCTGCGGTCGGCGCTGTCGACGAGTAGCCGTGGGTTGTCCCTGCGCAGGGTCTGCGCACCCACCAGGATCGCGTCGGAGTCCGCGCGGACCTGGTCGACGCGATCGAAGTCCGCCGCGCCGGACAACCGCAGCCGCTCGGGACTCGCGTCATCGATGTACCCGTCGATGCTCACCGCGACCGACAACAGGACGTAGGGACGGGTCACTGCAGCACCAGCGCGGCGACCTCCGCCTCCAAGGTCTGCACCAAGCCCTCGGCGGGACGCTTTCCGCACACGCCCAGCCAGTTCGCCAGCATGCGGTGGCCGCCCTGCGTCAGCACCGATTCGGGATGGAACTGCACACCGTGGATGGGCAGGGTGCGATGACGCAGTGCCATCACGATCCCGCTGTCGGTGCGTCCGAGCACCTCGATCTCCTCCGGCAGAGTGTCCTCCAGCACGGTGAGTGAGTGGTACCGCGTGGCCGTGAACGGGTCCGGCAAACCGGCGAGCACACCGGCACCGATATGGAACACCGCGCTCGTCTTGCCGTGCAGCAACTCGGGTGCCCTGGCGACGGTGGCGCCGAACGCCGCACCGATCGCCTGGTGGCCCAGACATACACCGAGCAACGGAACGCCCTGCTCGGCGCAGGCGCGCACCAGCGGGATGCTGGCGCCCGCGCGGTCCGGACTACCGGGGCCGGGGCTGATCAGGACGCCGTCGAAAGCGCGCACGACCGCGTCCACGTCGGCCAGGTTCGGATCGTCGTTGCGCCAGACGACAGCATCGACACCGAGTTGACCGAGATACTGCACCAGGTTGAAGACGAAGCTGTCGTAATTGTCGACGACCAGAACACGCATGGCATCGAGATTACGTCCCCGCCCGGCACGGCGTCGCGTCCATCACCTGTTGGGATAGCCTAGGGGCACGACCTGTACGCCGAATACGAGGACGTCATGCCCAAGTCGAAGGTCCGTAAGAAGACCGACTATACGATCAACCCCGCCAGCCGGACCCCGGTGAAGGTCAAGGCCGGGCCATCGCCGGTCTGGTATGTCGCCATCATGCTCGGTTTCATGGTCGCCGGGCTGATCTGGCTGCTCGTCTACTACTTGGCGGCCGAACACATCAGTTGGATGAACGATCTCGGCGCCTGGAACTTCCTGATCGGCTTCGGCCTCATGGTGGTGGGCTTGATCATGACCATGCGCTGGCGCTGACCGCACCAGCGCGGACGCGGATTACAGACGTGTCATTAATGCACATCTGTGGATGAATCTGTGGACAACTCGAGTAGCGATTGGGGATTGCCTTGACTCCAGAGCCTCGGGATTCCGGTGCGCGCGACGAGCCTCGCATGACGTGGACCACCCCGACTGCCGCGCTCGTAGCGGTCACCCTGGGCGGCGTCGCCCTGGCTGTGACGGCGGTTTTCAGCACGGACGCGCCCAGTCGTCTGCTCGTCGGGCTGGCCGCTGTCGGCCTCCTCGCGCTCGCGGGGCTCGGGTTCCGGCAGCGGCCTCGCCTTTCCGTGCGGTCCGGCGCACCGCCGCGTCTGGTCGTCCGCACGTTGACGGGGGCTGATGGATACACCCCGGACCAGATCATCCGCGCCCGCGTGGTCGGCTACCGCCGCCTCGGTCGCAAGATGCCCATGCTCGAACTCGACGTCGAACGCGACGGCGCGCAGCGACTGTTGATCTTCGGTCGGTGGGATCTGGGCGTCAATCCCGAGGTCGTGTACCACGACCTCGTCCAGGCACTGCACCTCTCCGAAGACAAAACCCGCTGATTCCGCGCCGGGCGATGTGACTCACCGTCGCGATGTTTCACGTGAAGCGAATTCCCGTGTCACGCCGCAAGAGCGACCGCGCTGAGGCCCACCGACGCCGACGCCGCGATCGCGACAATCGCCACGGCAACCCAGCCGACCAGCCGCGCGGTCTCCTGGGAGCTCACCCGCAACCACCCGGGCAGAAACAGGATGCCGAGCGTCGCCAACGTGCCCGCCGCCAGACCGCCGAGGTGCCCCCAGAGCGAGATGCCGGGTAACGACAAGCTGATGAATACGTTGATGCCGATGAGGATGAGCATTTGGTTCGGGTTCTGCCGCAACCGGATCAGGATGACCGTGATGGCACCGAACAGGCCGTACACCGCACCTGACGCGCCCGCCGTGAGAGTGTTCTGCGCGAACAGCATCACCCCGGCCGCACCGCCCAGCAGCGAGACCAGGTACACCGCCAGATAGCGCACCCGACCGAGCACCAGCTCGGCATCGCGGCCGACTACGTAGAGCGCGAACATATTGAGCAGCAGATGGATCGGACCGTAGTGCAGGAAGCCGGAACCGAGCACTCGCCACCACTGGCCGTCCGCCACCGCGGGGGCGAACAGCACCCAGTCCAGGAACAACGCCGAGCCCCGCTGGTTGTCCAGCAGACTCTTGGCCTGAGCCGCGGTGATCGCGTAGATCACCACATTGAGCGCGATCAGTGCATACGTCACCGCGGGCGTCGACGACCGGGCCGCTCGCGCGCCCGAGACCGTCCGCACCGGCCGGGCGCCGCGCTGATCCTGACGCAGACAGTCGACGCAATGCTGGCCGACCGCCGCGGGACGTAGACACTCCGCACAGGAGGGCCGACCGCACCGCGTACAGGCCAGACCGGTCGGACGATTCGGGTGGCGAACGCACGTCGGTGTGGGCGGCTGAGGATTCATAGTCTCATTCGATCGTGATCTTGGTGATGACGACGGGCTCCAGCGGGCGGTCGTCGCGATCGGTGCTGGTGGCCGCGATCGAGTCGACGACCTTCCGCGAATCGGGGTCCACGACCGCACCGAAAATCGTGTGCTTGCGGTTGAGATGCGGTTGCGGCTTCAGGGTGATGAAGAACTGTGAACCGTTCGTGCGCGGCCCCGCGTTGGCCATTGCCAGCAGGTAGCCGCGATCGAAGCGCAGTTCCGGGTGGAACTCGTCACCGAACTCGTAGCCCGGGCCGCCGCGACCGGTGCCGGTCGGATCCCCACCCTGAATCATGAATCCGGCGATCACCCGATGGAACAGGGCGCCGTCATAGAACGGGCCGGAGTTGCCCCCGCTGGCGTTCGCTGTCGTGTATGGCGCCGAACCGTCGGCGAGACCGACGAAATTGCGGACGGTCTTCGGAGCGTGGTTACCGAAGAGCGAAACCTTGATGTCGCCGTGATTCGTGTGCAGTGTCGCCACGGATGTCTGGTTCGGTGAGGTCACGCTGCCCATCGTGCCACGGTTGCCGACGCCCCTGCGGACGTGGGGCGGATGCCGATATGAGCTGGGGCTCCTGCACAAATCGCCGGGGTGTGCCAGAGTGGTCCAATGACCTCGGGGCGCCTACATGTCTCTTCGCGTTCACGTAACCGGCTGATCGTCGCAGCTGCCCTTGCGCTGGCCGGTGGCGTGACCTATCTGATCCGCACCCGGCGGCCCCAACCACCGGAACCCGCCCCGGCGCCACCTCGAATCGGGTACTCCCGCAACGGTTCGGCGCCGGCCCCCGTGGTGGGCGCCGACGCCGAGCGCGATGGCTGACGAGCGAAGGTGCCGACAGGTCAGCGGCTGACCGTCTTCTTGTACTGACGTAGGGCCAACGGCACGAACACCACCAGGATCACGACAACCCACGCCAGTGAGGTGATCACCGGGTGTTGGAGCGACCACGCATCCGGGGTCGGCGCCAGCGGGTTGGTATTGCCGAACAGGTCGCGGGTCGCCTGGGTGAGTGCGGACACCGGGTTCCATTCCGCGATCACACGCAGCACAGTGGGCAGTTTGTCGCTGGGTACGAACGTGTTGGCGATGAAGGTGAGTGGGAAGATCACCATGAAGCTGGCGTTGTTGAACACCTCCGGCGCCCGCACCAGCAGACCCACTACGGCCATGATCCAGGACACCGCATAGGCGAACAGCAACAGCAATACATAGGCCAGCACCGCGTCCAGGAACGAACCCCGGATCCGCCAACCGACGGCCAAACCGGTCAGCGACATCACCGTCAGGCTGACCACGTTGATCACCACGTCGCTGATCGTGCGGCCGACCAGCACCGCCGATGACGCCATCGGCAGCGAGCGGAACCGGTCGATGATGCCCTTCTGCATGTCCTCGGCCAGGCCCGCACCCGTGAAGGTCGCACCGAACACCACGGTCTGCGCGAAGATGCCCGCGATCAGGAACTCGCGATAGCCGCCGGATAGCCCGGGTACGTCGATCGCCGCACCGAAGACGTAGGCGAACAGCAGTACGAACATGATCGGCGACAGCGTCGAGAAGATCAGGACATCGGGCACTCGCTTGATCTTGATGACGTTGCGCTTGGCGATGGTCACGCTGTCGCTGACCACTATCGACAGTCGTTCGCCCAGCGAGAGCCGGGTCGGGGCCGGAGCCGTCGCGGTCATCGAATCGTTCCTTTCGAAGCTTGCACCTTGTCGCCCGCCACGAAGTCTGCGGTCGCTACCGCCTCATGCCCGGTGAGGGTGAGAAAGACATCGTCGAGCGACGGGCGTCGCAGACCGACATCGTGGATCCGCACGTCGTGCTCGGCGAGCCTGCCGATCGCCTCGACCAGTGCCTGCGAACCGTCGGCCACCGGGACGGTGATCCGGCGCAATCCGGGCTCGAGATGGATCTCACCGTCCGCCAAGGTCTTCAGCGCCGTTTCGGCGGTCACGAGATTGTCCGCGCGATCGACGGTGAGCTCGATGCGGTCGCCGCCGACCATGGTCTTGAGCTCGTCGGCGGTCCCCTTGGCGATCACCGCACCGTGATCGATCACCGCGATGGAGTCGGCGAGCCGGTCGGCCTCTTCCATGTATTGGGTGGTGAGCAGCAACGTGGTTCCGCCGGCGACCAGTTCCTCGATGACATCCCAGAGGTCCAGGCGTGCACGGGGATCGAGTCCGGTGGTCGGCTCGTCGAGGAACAGCACGGGCGGATTCGCGACCAGTGCGCCGGCCAGATCGAGGCGCCGCCGCATACCGCCGGAGTAGCCTTTCACGGGTCGGTCCGCGGCGCCGGTGAGCCGGAATCGTTCGAGCAGTTCGCGCGCGCGTTCCTTACTTCGCCGCACACCCATGTGATACAAACGTCCCACCATTTCCAAATTCTCGAAGCCGGTGAGGTATTCGTCGACTGCGGCATACTGGCCCGACGCACCGATGTGGGAGCGCAAGGTCTGCGGATCGCGCAGCACATCGATCCCCGCGACCGTCGCGTGTCCGGCATCCGGCACCAGCAGGGTGGTGAGCACCCGGACGGTGGTGGTCTTACCCGCACCATTGGGTCCGAGCAGTGCGGTAACGGTCCCTTCCGGGACCGTCAGATCGAGGCCGTCGAGGGCCACCAACTGGCCGTATCGTTTGACCAGACCCTCGGCGACTATTGCGTCAGGCATGGATTCTCCTGAAGTTGAGTTTCTCGATGTCGATCGGTGCGATGCCAGGGATCCAGGCGCCGACAATTCGCTGGATCGGGGTGACCGGCCGATACCCGAGTCAGTATTGCGCCGACGACCGACAAATTCATCCGGTTTGTTCCGGGATATGGGCGGACGAGGCACGTGAAGGCCGCATTCCGATCCTGTCGGTGCTCGGGGCCCGGATCGGAATGCGACCGGTTCGATGATCTCGCGCAACTGTGCGCCGGTCATGCGTAGCGCACTACCTGAAGGGACAAGGACCGATACTCGGATCGCAAGCCGCAGGCGCAGAAACCCGGCCCGCGCGGAGGACCGCGGCCGAACCGCCGAAGATACATAGGTGCCCATCAGGGTGGAAGAAGGTACACGGCCGCGTATGTGCGTCACGAGACACGACGACACGCGCGAATGCGCGACGGATGCGGCACTTGGCATGGCCGGCCGATCCGTCACGCACTGCGGGCGCGATAGCGCGCCATCATCCTGATTCGACATGGAAGATGCTGCCCACCAACACTTTTAGCGAAAGACAGGCCATCGGTCGGCAACGGCGAGACCAGCCGGCCGATCCGCCCCGGCGCCCACCCACCGGCCGGAACGTAGCCCAACCGAAAAAACTTGGAAAGTGGCCGCCCCCACGCCCACACAATCGCGAATCATCGAGTAGCATCATTCACGTCGGCCCCTCCCCCCCGGGCCGACCTTACGCGGGCCTCGGCTAACTCCCCCCCTTCGCCGAGGCCCGCTCCTATTTCCCCGTCGGCATCCGATTGCACGGCGCGCCACGCCGCCGCGAGTCCATTCAGCCAGCCGCAGGACCCGCGGTTGGGGATCCCTCCGGAGAGCGACAGGTCCAGCCGACGCCGTAGCCGCGCCGCGGGAGCCGGCGCGACGCTATATCCGCTGCCGGATATCTGCGGTGTCGACCGCCTCGGCGGCATCGACTGCGACGGAGTCGGAGCAATTCCTTGGCGAAACCCCGGCGCTGCGTGGGCGAATGCCGTGGACGAGCCTGTATCACTGAGGTGTCGCACCCGTCCCGGAAGGAGCCGGACCTGTGCCGAAACCGGACAACAGTCGCAAACAGGCGCTCTTCGACGACGAAGCCAGACTGTCCTGGGTGCTGGCCGCGCTCGCCGGTCTGATCGGTGCGGCGGCATTCATGCATACAGCCGGCTATTTCGTCACGTTCATGACCGGCAACACCGAACGGGCGGTACTCGGGTATTTCCACGACGAGCCGGACATGGCGGTAGCGGCCGCCGGTCTGCTCCTGTCGTTTCTGTCCGGCGTGGTGGTCTCCTCCTGGTGCCGCAGGCATTACTGGTCCGGGCACCCACACGGTCCCACTCTGCTCACTACGGCCTCCTTGGCAGTCGCCTCCGTGGTCGACCTTCTGGAGTACCGGGCGACTGTCGAGCGGATCGGCTTGTTGCCGATCATGTTCGTCGCGTTCGGAGTCGGCGCGCTCAATACGTCGTTCGTGCAGAACGAGGAGGTGTCGGTGCCGCTGAGTTATGTCACCGGCACGCTGGTCAAGCTGGGCCAGGGCATGGAACGCCACCTCAGCGGCGGCGACTATGCCGACTGGCTCGGCTACTTCCTGCTCTACGCGAGTTTCGCGCTCGGCGCCCTGCTGGGTGGACTGCTGAGCCTGGTCGTAGCGGGCTGGGCCATGTTGATCACGGCGACCGTGGTGTGCCTGATCGTCACCGGCTACACCTACCTGCACCTCGACCGCCACGGTCCCCTCACACGGTAAGCCCTCCGTCAGGTGTTTGTCGGTGTTCGCAGCGACGAAGCGGCGTGTGGAACCTCGACGAAGACAAACACGATCGGCCGCAGCGCGAATTCTGGGACATCGAGGCGGACGCGATGGGGACGCCCGATCTCGCCGGCCGCGGGAATGGCGATCATCGTGACCGGCGACGACATCGACGCGATCATGGCCCGGGCCGGCCGCCGGCAGTCAGCGGTTGGTGAGCGGGGCACTTGTCGACGAAGGCACTCACGCCTGCCTGCTGGTCCTCGATCGCGAACAGCGAGTGGAAGACTCGACGTTCGAACCGCAGGCCCTCGGCGAGGAAGATCCGGTCGCCGAAGCCTATTCACGGGCGGAGTCAGATTCGCCGAGCGCCCGCAGCGGGCATTGATGCGAGGGGCGAAGTGGTCACCCCGACGCCATATGTCGAGGCGTGGATGACCTTGCCCTCGCCGGCGTAGAGAGCGGAGTGGCTTCCGTCGTAGAACGACACCAGGTCGCCTGGTTGCAGGTCGTCCAGCGAAACCGGCGTTCCCACGGTGAGCTGCTCGTAGCTGGTGCGTGGAAGGTCGACGCCGGCTTGCCCGTAGGACCACTGCACCAGTCCCGAGCAGTCGAAAGCGTCTGGGCCGACCGCACCGTAGTTGTACGCTGCGCCGAGTTTGGTCCGCGCAGCGTCGACCGCGATCTCGCCGGTGGTCTTCTGCGGCGTGGCCGCGGCGGGCGGGGCCGGTGCCCGCGGCATGATTTCAGGCGTTCCAGAATGGAAAGGCAGTTCGATCAATGGAAAGATATTGACCAACGGAATCTCGATCGGGGGGATAACGGCGACCACCGGAACCTCGACTGCCGGAACGGACACCGAAATCGGGAGATCAATGATCGGAGCCGGGGTAAACGGCGCGATCTCGATTTGCGGTACCGGCAGAGCGGCCCGGAACTCGACGCCCTTGGCGACCTCGGCCAGGATCGGCGCTTCCGGGACCGGGAGAATGGCGTGGTGCCGGAACTGATCTTCCGGTATGCCGGGCGGCGATAAATTATCCGAGATATCGATGGTTCCCACACCGGGAATCGTCATCGGCTGGGCCGATGCCTGCCCGGTGTCGAGCAACATGCCCATGAGCGCCGCCGCTCCGGCGGCAAGCACCCACAAAAAAGCGCGTTGTAGGTAGCGAAAATATCGGACGTCGGTCGATGATGCCATGATGCGGTCCTCCGATGTTCAGATCGTCGGCCTGTGGCCAGCCATACGACGCCGCATTACGTGGCGCGTGGAACTCGCCAAGACCTCGAATTGATTCGAAAACCATCACGGTGATTCGTCAGTCCAGCGGATCCGATCCGAGTATTCACCTTTCGGCATAGAGCACGCGATGCAAAGTTCAACACACCCTGATTCGATAACAAAAAAATAACTCCCCGGTTTGTTTTTCACAAATTCGGAAGAAATATCGCTGGTCGGCATTCACGACCGGTGACGCAACGTGCCGCACACGGGTATCCATCCGGCCGCGGGGCACTGGTACCGATCGGCGCTCAGACCGTGATCTGCTCCTCGATTTGTTCCGCGATCGTGCGGAGCCGTGCCGCGAATTCGCGCGCTGCGGCCGGGTCGTGGCTCGATCCTTTGACGACCTTCCGAGTCAGCGCGACGAGCCGAGATTCCATGGCGGTGAACACGCTTGCCGCCTGGTCGTTCGGAAACCCCGGCAGCTCGCCCCGTAACCACGCCTGAAGCCGCTCGACAACGACCTGCTCGTCATAGCTCTGCGGAAGAAGTGCCACGGCCTGGCGAAGCCTTCCCGCAGTGACCTTCACATCGGCCCCGGTGGCCACGGTGGTGTAGATGGTGACCGCCGCGTCTTCACCGTGTTCGGCTACCACCGGCAGCAGTTCACGGACCTGGCCTTCGTTGATGGCCGGCGCTATCGGATGCAGCCTCGCCGCGAGGGGCCATGCGCGAATGAGCTTGTGCGCGTACGACCGCTGCATGTCCCACCGCTGTTCCACATATTCGTCGAAGGTCTCGTGACTGTCCCGGTACAGCCGCCCGTCGCGCACTATCTGCAGCGCCCGCCCCGCAGCCCAGAACGCGATGCGCAATGTATCGATCGACGACTCACACGCCGTCAATTGCGCCCGCTCTCGATCACTCAGGGGTCCGTCGCCCGCGTTGGGCACCGGCATCGTCAAGACATTCGAAACCGCGGCGGGCGCGTCCGCGCCTGCACTGTCAGCACGCGGCCGCCATTCGGCATCACGCAGCGGCGAGACCGCAGGAGTGTGTTCGGCAGCGTCGGCCAGCGGATTGACGCCGCCGATCGAGCCCTTTCTCCGCTGTGGGGGCATCAGGCCGGCACCTCCATGAGTAGCGGGTAGGAGCTCACCAGCTCGTCACCCACCTGCCGGTACTCGCCCAAGTCTTCGATCGGGTTCTCCGCGCCCGCACCGACTTCGCCATCGGCTGCCTCCCGATACCACTTCCAAGCGCTCAAATAGGATTCGAATACGTCGTAGCCGGCACTCTCCAGATTCCGCCGCTGGGTCCGGTATTCAGTCGAAGCGTTCACGCCGTTTTTCATGATCACCGGTACTTTGGTCATCAGGATCCGCACCCGTATCGCACGGCTACTGCCCGCCGCCGCCTCCTCGGCGGCCCTGAATGTACTCGGCACTCGTTTGACTTCGGACGGGCTCACACTCGTCACCAGTAACAGCTCATCGCTCTTCGGGATAGCGGCCTTGAAGATCTCCGCCGACTCACCCCCGGCATCCACGATT